>CAYYLI010000040.1:0-6326 GCA_964472595.1 uncultured Gammaproteobacteria bacterium
GACTCTCAGCTTTTTACCAGCTAAAGTAACTACAGCTTCTTTAAGACCCTTCATACCTCGGACCTCTTTAAATTCTAAACGAGAGCGACAAAGTTTACTTTTGCCAGAATGACACAAAACATGGCTAGCCGTTCTTAGAGCTGATTCCATCACGCCGCCACTTGCTCCATAAATCAAACCGGCACTACTACCATCATTTAATAAATTATCAGATTTGGCTGCTTTTAAGTTTTTAAAATCAATACTATGTCTTTTTATTAAATAAGCTAATTCTCGGACAGTTAAAACGTCATCTACTGCTTGAAGTTTACCAATTTTTAATTCTGCTCTAGTAACTTCAAATTTTTTAGAGGTGCAAGGCATAATAGAAACAATTTTGATATTTTCGGCTTTAATATTTTTTTTCTTAGCCCAATATGTTTTTATAATTCCCCCTAAATGAATTTGAGGTGAACGAGAAGTTGTTAAATGGGGTAATAATTTGGGATCATAAAACTCTAAATATTTTACCCAAGCTGGACAGCAAGAAGTTATCATTGGCATTTTAGCTTTTTTATCGGCTAATCTTTCTAACAATTCTCCCGCTTCTGTTAATGTAGTAATATCAGCTCCAAAGTCAACATCTACCACTTGATCAAAACCCAAAGCTTTGAGAGCGGCTATCATTTTACCACTATTGTTTTGCCCATAAGGCATACCAAACTCCTCACCAATGGTCATGCGAGTAGAGGGGGCAAAAATAGCGATCATGAGTTTTCCATCTTTATTTTCTAAACTTTTCTCCACCTCCGGCCAAGAAGCTTGTTCTTGAGCTGAGGCTACTGGACAATGGGTAGTACATTGACCACAATAGATGCAATCAATTTTCTTATCTTTAGTTGGAACAATCTCTTGAGTAATGCCCTTCCCTTTAATTTCTAAATAATCAATTTTTTGCACCTTAGAACAAACATCAACGCAGTTACGACAATCAATACATTGAGTTCCGTCAATCTCAACTGCATTAGCAAATTTATATGTTTCCCTCTTTCCTTTTCTATCTTTAAAATTAGTTAATTTAATATTATATCTCTTGGCCAAATCTAATAGGGCGCAATTAAAACGCAAGGTACAGGTAGCGCATTTTTCAACGTGCTCAGAAAATAATAATTTTAAATTAGTATTTCTAATTGTTTGTACTTTTTTAGAATTAGTAAAGACTTCCAAGGCAGGACGGACTAATAATGAGCAGGAAGAGCATAATCTATTTGATCCCTTGACCTCAACCACGCAAACACGACAATTAGCCTTAATATCCAAGTCGGGATGATGACAAAGAGATGGAATAAATATTTTATTCCTCAAAGCCACTGACAAAACCGTTTCGCCAATAGTGGCGGAATAATCTTTTCCATCAATTTTTATTTTTATTTTTTTAGGCATAAATTATTTCTTTATTTTTATCAAAGGATAAATATTTTTTAGATAAGAAGAAAATGGTGTCGGAATACAAGCCCCTAAACCACAAAAAGAATCCCAAAAATTAACCATTAAATCAGAAAAATCTTTGTTATTCACAAAATCGAATTTACTCTCTTGAAACATTTCACGCAAACGATATGATCCCTCCCGACAAGGTGTACATTGACCACAAGAATTTCCTACAAAAAAATTCAACCAATAATTTAATAACATTTCAGAGTCATGCGTTTTGAGATTATATATAGTAATAGAAGCAGCTCCGGAGGCTTTTGTTTTTAATTGTTTTTGATTTAAAACCTCACCACTGGCATCTCCCCCTACTTGGACAAAAAAATCATAAGCAGGAAAATTATTGGTTTCGCGCAAAACCTTTTCAATACTCAAATCAGCCGGTAATAAATATACTCCCTTGTGGTCAAAAGAAAAATTAATGGAATAAAATCTCTTATTCTCAAATTTATCACGAGCAACTAAAGAGATGTTGTATAAAGTTTCAATATTGTGAATTAAGGTGGGTTTTCCAAAAAGACCACGTTCTACTGGAAAAGGTGGACGAATACGAGGTTCAACTCTCAAGCCTTCGATAATATTTAAAATAGTGCTCTCCTCTCCTCCAATATATCCAGCTCCTTTTGGTTTTTCAATGAATTCATATTTGCCAGACAAACCCAATTTATCAAACTCTTTTTTAATATTATTTTTATACAATCTTAAATATTCAGAGTTAAGATAAAAATATATTTTTTTAGGCTTAATAAAAGAAAAAGCAGTTTTAACTCCATAAGCTAAATCAGGCAAATAATTTTTTAAAATGTGCCCATCCTTATACACTCCAGGTTCACCTTCAGCTCCGTTTATAACTAAATATTTTTCTTTGCTAGGATTTTCTCCTACCGCCTTCCATTTTAAATGCACCGGGAAACCAGCCCCGCCCCTACCAATTAAACCATTCTTTTCTATTTTTTGAAGTATATTCATAATACAAAACTTAAAAATTAATCATCTTCATATTTTCTACCCTTGTGCTTTCTTTTTCTATCAATCTCCCCTTCTCTTTTTTTATCCTTATGTGGGCCACCTTTAAGACTAAAGGCGCCCCCATTTTCCAAGTCCTGTTCTCGTCCTCCCCTTTTTATCCCTTTTACCAGGGCCTCTTTTTTAGCTTCCTCTGAGATTTTGAAAAACATTCCCTCTTTCATATGTTTAAAAAAGATATTTAATCAAATCAGCTAAACGACATGAATAGCCCCATTCATTATCATACCAAACAATAACCTTAGCTAAATTTCCTCCAATAACTTTTGTTAGAGATAAATCAACAATAGCACTATGCTCATTGCCAACGATATCAGAAGAAACTAATGGCTCATTGGAGGCTTCAACCAATCCTCGTAATTTAGCAGTGGAGCAAACTTTAACAAAGTTTTTATTAATCTCCTCAACTGTAGTATTTTTCTTTAATAGGAAAACAACATCACACATTGAACCAACGACTACCGGAACACGAACAGCTAAACCATCAAAAGTTCCTTTCAGCGACGGAATAGTCGAATTAATAGCTACAGCGGCGCCAGTTGTAGTTGGTACCATATTTAAGGCCGCACTACGAGCTCGACGTAAATCTTTATGAGGACCATCGACTAAATTTTGATCAGCAGTATAGGCATGAATAGTTGTCATTAAAGCTTTTTCAATACCAAATTTTTGTCTAATAATTTCAGTAACTGGAGCTAAACAATTGGTAGTACAAGAAGCACAGGAAACAATTTGATCTTTCTTGTTCACCTTATTTTCATTAACCCCTAAAACAATAGTCTTAACTTCAGCCTCACCTTTAGCTGGAGCTGATAGAATAACTTTTTTGGCTCCGGCTTTTACATGCATCATTAAGCCTTCTTTATTAGTAAATCGACCAGTACATTCTAAAACTACATCGACATTCATTTTTTTCCAAGGCAAAAGACTTGGGTCCTTTTCTGATAAAACTGGGATTTTTTTATTATTAATAATAATATTTTTTTCATCATGAGAAACTTTTTGATTATACACACCGTAAGCGGTGTCATACTTCAAAAGATGGGCTAAAGTTTTAGTGTCAGTTAGATCATTAATAGCTACAATTTTGTAACTAGGGTACTTTTCTAAAATGATTTTACAAACAGCTCGGCCAATACGACCAAAACCATTGATAGCGATGTTCAATTTTTGTGGCATAATTTTTTAGTCTCGATTAACAATTTTGTTACAAACAAAAAATTAACTCTAAGACGAATTTTATTTATTAATAATTATTACTTAATAATTATAGCATATTTTATTAAAAAACCAAAAATCGCCCCGAACGAGGCGATTTTTATATAAACTTAAAATAAATTTATTCTTTCTTCTTATGTCTATTGATATCAACTTCCACCACCACTCCTCTTTCATCATCCTTTTCTCCCTTGAAATAAACATCAACTGATTGTTTTAGAACATGATGACCAACAACCTCTCCTCTTCTACCATCAACATTAACCCTAGTTCCAATTGGTGGTAATTTTTTGGCCATCTCAGTATAACCTTCATATTCATAGGAAAGACAACACATTAATTTACCACACATACCAGACACTCTATCACTTCCCCGATGAACTACTTGTTGAGCCTCAGCCATTTCAGAACTGATTGAAGAAAAATCTTTGATATGATTTTTACAACACAAACCACGACCGCAATGACCAAAATCACCCATAGCTCGAGCTTCATCGCGAGAACCAATTTGAGTTAAACGAATAATTCCTTTGAAATATGATGATAAATCTTTAACCAAATTTCTAAAATCAACTCGATTATCAGAATAGAAAGCAAAATTAATTCTATTTCTATCTAAAGAAAAATTTACATCCACCAACTTCATTGGTAAATCATATTTTCTAACCAAACCGTTACAATATTCCATAGCTTTATCCTTTTCCTCTTCTGAGGCTATTTTTTCTAAATCTTTAGAATCAGCTAAACGCAAAATCGGTTTGATTTCGCGACGTTCTTCTGACTCCAATTCCTTGGCATCAGCAAAAGAAAAAACAGTAGCTACATCTGGACCAAACTCAGTATCAACTACTACAATATCACCCACCTTTAAATCTGGCAGATTTTCAAAACTAAAACTATACTTTTTGTCCCATGAGGCAAATTGTAATTGTGCTACTTTCATGAGATTATAGAGAATATCTAACAAATTTTTCAATCTCAACTCCACCTAAGATATCTTTAACAGTTTTTTTATCATCTTTGATATATTCTTGATCTAGCAAACAAACCTCGGAATAATATTTTTTTACTTTCCCTTGCATAATATTTTCAATCATAGCCTCTGGTTTTCCTTCCTTTAATAATTGTTCACGATAAATTTCTTTTTCCTTTTCTAATTCACTAACTTCAACTTCAGAACTATTTAAATATCTAGGACTAGCAGCCGCAATATGCATAGCTACATCAGTAGCTAAATCTTCTTTATCGGCTTGATTTAAAACTACCAATACGCCAATTCTTCCACCTAAGTGAGAATAGGCAGTGACTGTTGGACCAGCAACATAAGCTACGCGACCCAAAGCTAATTTTTCACCAATAACCCCACTTAAATTAGAAATTTGTTCTTCAACAGTAGAGCCATCTAATTCCATTTTTAATAATTCTTCAGTGCTGTTCACCTTATTCTTTTGCGCAACTGTTAAAATAGAGTCAGCTAAAGCTTGAAATTTATCATTACGAGCCACGAAATCAGTTTCAGCATTTAATTCTATTAAAGCACCTTCGTTTTTAGCTTCACTAACAGCAACTTTAATAACACCTTCGCTAGCTTCGCGTTCGCTTCTTTTGGCAGCCTTAGCAATTCCTTTTTTTCTAAGAATTTCAATAGCTTTTTCCAAATCTCCCCCAGTTTCATCTAAAGCCTTTTTACAATCAACCATACCAGCACCAGTTCTCTCACGTAATTCTTTTATTTGTTCCATATAATTAAAATAAATAATAAATAAGAGCTAAATTTTAGCTAAAAATTAACTTAATTTAATGTTTTTGGCATCAATTAAATTTTCTTGAATTGTTTGAGTCAATAATTCAACTGTTTTTGTAGCATCATCGTTAGCTGGAATTGGATAAACAGCTAATTCTGGATTAACATTAGTATCACAAACAGCAATAATTGGAATATGTTTTTCGCTTGCTTCGGCCACAGCTGTTTTTTCTTCTTTTAAATCCCAGATAAAGATAGCATCCGGTAATCTAGTTAGACCAACCAAACCACCCACTCTTTCTTCTAGTCTTTTGATTTCACGATCAAAATCTAATTGTTCTTTTTTAGTATATTTGCTTAATCTGCCACTTTCGCGATCAGATAATAAGTCTTGATATTTTTTGATAGATTTTTTAATAACTGGGAAATTTGTAATCAAACCTCCAATCCATTTTCCAGTAATATATGGGCAAGCAATAGCTTCAGCCATATTTTTCATTGATTCTTTAACTTGTTTTTTTGTACCAACAAAAAGAATAATTTTATCCTCTTGTTTTAATTTAATCATATACTCTAAAGCGCTTTTCAATTGCTCTTGAGTCTTTTCTAAGTTAATGATGTAAACACCATTTTTTTGAGTAAAGATAAAAGGTTTCATTTTTGGATGCCAACGATTGGTTCTGTGACCAAAGTGCATACCAGCCTTCATCATGTCCTCTAATTTTGGAATATTCATATTTTTTCTTTTTACCTCGTATGAAAAACGAGCTTCTGCCTATAAAATTTATATTTGCTTAATATAAACAAGAAATTTGAATAGGCATGTTTTTTAATTAATAAAAAGCTTAAAAGCGCTTTGCCTTAAGCT
>CAYYLI010000041.1:0-6240 GCA_964472595.1 uncultured Gammaproteobacteria bacterium
CTACATTTTTTTTAGCCAAATTCATCGCTCCCTTAGAGAAAGAAAAAGTCATTACTAATGGCAAAGCTTCCGGAATAACCGAAATAGCCAAGGCAATAGAAAAAATAGTTAACTCTAAAATATTTAATCCCTCCTTGAAAAAAGCATTAAAAACAAAAACAAAAATTAAGGTAACTAGAACTAATTTTAAAATAAAAGAGGAAAATTTAGAAATGCCTTTTTCAAAATCACTTACTCTTTTGGTTTGGCTAGTCATTTTAGCTACCTTGCCCAAAAAAGTATCTTTTCCAACAGCCACTACAATAGCCTTAGCCTTTCCTTTCACCACCGAGGTTCCGGAAAAACAAATATTATTCGCTGAAAAATGACTCAAGTCCTCTTCTGGATTGATGTCTGCTTGTTTTAAAACAGCTATTGATTCACCAGTTAAAACTGATTCATCAACATAAAGATCATAAGCTTCTATAATTCTCAAATCAGCCCCAATTTTATCACCAGTTTCCAAAATTACAATATCTCCTTCAACTAAGTCCTCACTATCAATCATAGTTTTTATTCCACCCCTAATAACTCTAGCTTTAATCTTAATATATTTTTTTAATAATTTAACAGTATTTTCAGAGCGATACTCCTGGAAGAAACCCAAAACAGTATTAATAATAATAAACAATAATATCATCAATCCTTCCACAAATTGACTTAGAATAAAAGAAAGAACCATCGCTGCAAGTAGTAGATAAATAAAGGCAGACTTAAATTGTTTAAAAAATATTTTCCACCATTTAATATCATTTTGAGCTAAGATATTTTTCCCATTTTTAGATAAACGATCCTGAGCTTCTTTAGTACTTAAACCTTTCTCTGGGTCACTTTTTAAATCTAAAGCAACATCGGATAGGTCTTTTTTAGCTATTTGCAAAACGTCCATATAATTAATTATTTAAATAAATATGCTTAAATTATATAATAAAAAAGGGCTTTTGTCTATCAGAAACAAATCCTAAATATTGAGCCTTGACCCAAGGTGCTCTCTACTTCAATCTTTGCCTTGAGATGATTTTCCACTATATCTTTAACCACTGCTAAACCTAAACCACAGTTTTTGCTATCCTCACTCTTTATATCCTTAAGAGAGAAAAAAGTTTCAAATATCTTCTTTAAGTATTTGTCAGAAATACCACAACCATTATCAGAAACCTCTAATATAAAAGCATTATCCCTATAATATGTTTTGATCCTTATTTCCCTGTCATCTTCTCTCTCAGAAAAAGATTCAACAGCGTTAGATAGTAGATTTAAAAAAACGCGGAAGAAAAGACTTCCATTTCCCTTGAGCAAACAAGTGTTAATTAATGATAATTTTAAATTAATATTTTTATTCACAAAATAGAAATTAAAAATTGATAGAGCATTATCAATTTCTTGATTAATATCAAAAACATCGGGCTCCTTATCACCTTTTAAACAACGTCGATAATTTTTAAGCAAACTAATAATTCTTTGATTTATCTCCAAACCCTGGCTGCTTAGACTTTCAACTAATATATTATCATGAGAATTATTTTTTGTTTGTTGCCAAGCAATATTAGAGGCAGTCAAGATATTACAAACATCATGATATACCCCCAAAGAAAGTTTGCCGGCCTCAGCTAAATTATGCTCTCTAGACATTTTTTTAAAACAATCTTTGAGCAAACCAAAGCGAGCTTGCCGATGTTTCAAACAGCGACAAGTCAAAAACAAAACCAGAAAAAACAAAAAACAGATAACATGAATATAAATAATTTCTAACATAAAGATAAAAAGAAAAACAGCCGAGAGAGGCTGTTTATCTATAATTTATATTTAATAATTTTTCCTATACTTTTTTTGGGTAAATGTATCTTTCTTGGAGAAAGCAAAAGATCAAAGTAGTACTGACTTTTAGCCCTTATCTTTCCAGACTCAACTGATTCAATAATAACATCAAGCTCCTTAGACTGATTAAGTGTTTCTTTTTTAAAATCCTGTTCCTGTTTTTTTGATAAAGCTCGAAGTTCTTTTGATCTATTTTTTATATCAACTAAACTAACCTTATCCGGATAATGAAAAGCTGGAGCTTTTTCATGAGCTGAAAAAGAAAAAACATGAATTTTGGAAAATTTAATTAACTTACAAAATTCATAAGTAGCTTTAAAATCACTATATTTTTCTCCTGGAAAACCAACGATAACATCGGTAGAAATAGCCATATCTGATATTTTTTCCCTAATCTTTTTTATTCTTTTATTAAAATAATTAGTATTATACGGACGGTTCATTAATTTAAGTATTTTGTCATTACCCGATTGAAGAGGAATATGTAAATGACGACACATCTTTTCATTTTTGGATATTAAATCAATTAGTTCATCACTAACCTCAGTTATCTCGATGGAGCTCAACCGAAGACGGAAATTACCTTTAAGCGATAGAATATTTTGTAAAAGTGAGGTCAAACTTTCATCCTTGGTTTTAAAATCCTTGCCATATAATCCTAAGTGAATTCCAGAGAGAACAATTTCCTCAATACCACTCTCAATTACTGCTTTTACTTCCTTTAATATTTCTTTGCTAGGACGACTTTTAAGTGGGCCTCGAGCAAAAGGAATAACACAATAGGAGCAAAATTGTTCACAGCCATCTTGAATTTTAATAAAATAACGACAGCGATTATCAATTATATTTAAAGCTTCACAAGCTGGTTTCTTTTCATTGTTATTAAATATCTTTTTTATCTCCTTAGCTACTTTCTCAATATTTCTTTCATTAAGGATAAAATCAACTTCTAAATCTTCGATTCGATAAATCTTAGGCCAGCAACCCATAAGAATAGTTATAGCTTTAGGATATTGTTTTTTAAAAGTTGAAAGCAGTTTACGACTTTTAGAAATAGCTGTTTTAGTAACAGAACAAGAATTAATAATAATTAAATTTAAATTTTTCTCAGCTTTAATAAAATTATTAGCCAATAAAATATTGCCTAAAACGGCTGAGTCATATTGATTAACCTTACAACCTAAGGTTAAAATCTTAAATTTTACTTTATTATCTTTTTTCATTTTAATGCAAAAAAATCTTAAATAATTAAGATTCTTTAGAAGTAAAATAACAGATGTAAATAATGAGCCGCCTGTCGGGTTCGAACCGACGACCTACTGTTTACAAGACAGTCGCTCTAGCCAGCTGAGCTAAGGCGGCAAAAAAATACGTGCGCCCAGCAGGATTCGAACCTGCGACCTTCTGCTTAAAAGGCAGCTGCTCTACCGACTGAGCTATGAGCGCAAAATAAAACAAATCATAAATAAATTCATGATTAATTTAATTATAAAGGAAAAAATTATTTTTGGCAAGAGTTGATTAAACAGTGGATTATTAGTGGATTATTAGTGGAAAAAGTCGCTTGAAAAATACTTATAACTAGGATATGATATAGGCATGTCAGAAAACAAACAAAATACAATTGAAAAACTACCACCACAAAATATTGAGGCCGAACAATCATTGTTAGGTTGTTTAATGCTGGATAAAGAGGCAATTTTCAAAATTGTTGATATTATCAATGCTGATGATTTTTATCACAACAACCACAAACACATCTTTGAGGCAATGTTAGAATTATTTAATAACCAAGAACCAATTGATATTATCACACTATCCAATCGTCTGGAAGAAAAAAAATTAATCAAAGATATTGGAGGTAGAAGTTATTTAGCTCAATTATCCAATACCGTAGCCACTTCAGCTAACACCGTCTATTACGCCAACTTAATTCAAAAGAAAGCTACCCTACGTCGCCTGCAAATTTCAGCTAGCGAAATTATGGATATGAGTTTTGAAGAAGAAAGAGAAATTGATGAAATATTGGATCAAGCGGAAAAGAAAATATTTAGCGTTTCTAGAAAATACCTAAAAAATTCCTTCCTAGGCATTGATAGTTTGCTAACTGAGGCTTTTGAGAGAATTGATGAATTGCATAAAAAAAGTGGCAACTTACGTGGTCTCTCCACTGGCTTTTATGATTTAGATAATCTTTTAGCTGGATTACAAAAATCAGATTTATTAATCTTAGCAGCTCGTCCTAGTGTAGGTAAAACTTCTTTTGCTCTAGATATTGCGCGCCAAGTAGCTATCAAAAACAAAGCTGGAGTTGGAATCTTTTCTTTAGAAATGGGAAAGGAACAATTAGTTGATAGAATGCTTTGCGCTCAAGCCAATGTCAATCTTTGGAAAATGAGAACCGGAAACTTATCCGACAAAGAAGAAGACAATGATTTTACTAAAATTGCTGAAGCTATGGGTTACTTATCAGAAGCTCCAATATATATTGATGATTCCCCTAATGTTTCTGTTATGGAAATTAGGGCCAAGTGTCGTCGTTTGCAATCAGAAAAAGGTTTGGGCTTAATAGTTATCGACTACTTACAATTAATGGAAGGTCGAGGAAAACATAGCGATAATCGTGTTCAAGAAATTTCTGAAATCAGTCGTGGATTAAAAGGTATTGCTAGAGAATTAAATATTCCGGTTTTAGCCCTAGCCCAATTATCCCGTGCCGCTGAACAACAAACTGGCGCCTCTATTCCCCGCTTGTCTCATTTGCGCGACTCCGGTTCGATTGAACAAGATGCTGATGTTGTTATGTTTATCTACCGTAAAGCAGCTGACCGTGCTTTTAATGTCAACGATTTACCAATTGATGAAAGATACAAAGCCGAAATTCACATTGCTAAACATCGCAATGGCCCAACCGGCAAAGTTGATTTATTCTTCTCGGAAGAAACAGCTAGTTTCAAGAATATCAGCAAACATCAAGACGACTAATTATTTAAATTAAATATAATTAATATTTCAAAATTATGTTCAGCAAATTAAAACAATTAAAAGATTTACGTAGTCAAGCTAAAACTATGCAAGACGCCCTGTCTAGTGAAAAAGTAGAATCAGAAAAAAACGGTGTACGCATGGTAATGAATGGTAATATGGAAGTTACTGAATTAACAGCTAGCGGAGATATTAACAAAGAAGAAGTAGCTCGTATTTGTAAAGAATTATTCAATGACTCAATAAAAAAAATCCAAAGAATCATGGCTAAAAAAATGCAAGAAATGGGCGGTTTTCCTGGATTAAATTAAAAACATGTCTATCAACTACCCCAAATCAATAGAAAATATTATTAAGCAATTTTCTCTATTGCCTGGGGTTGGTCGTAAAACAGCTGAGCGCTATGCTTTTTCCTTATTAAAACAAAAACCCGAACAAATAAAATTATTTGCCAAATATTTAAACGATTTACCCGACGGCTTTAAATTTTGCCAAAAATGCTTAGCTTTATCGGAACAAAGTATTTGTTCAATTTGTGCCGATAACAAAAGACTGGAGAATTTACTTTGTATTGTAGCTAATTTTCAGGACTTATTAGCTATAGAAAACACTAAACAATACCAAGGGAAATATTTTGTTTTAGGCGGACTGATAAATACTATCGATGATTTGGGTCCAGATAAATTAAATATCAAGACCCTAGTTAAAGAAGTAAATGCTAAATTAAAAACTGAAAAATCTTTAGAAATAATTTTAGCCCTATCTCCTACCATGGAAGGAGAATCCACTTCACTCTACTTACAAAAGATTTTAAAAAATCCAAAAATAAAAATCAGCAAATTAGCTAGAGGTTTATCAACCGGAGCTAGCTTAGAATACGCTGATGAAAACACCTTGTCATACGCCTTAAAATTTCGTGGCAAAATTCAATAACAAAAAAATCATACAAAAAAACAGAGCTGTTTAAAGCTCTGTTTTTGTATTGTCTAATATTATATTTGACTAATTTTTACTTGAGTGTATTCTTGGCGGTGACCAATACTTCTTTTATAACGAGTTTTGTTTTTGTATTTAACCACCAAAACCTTTTTACCTTGTCCCTCTCCCAAAACTTCAGCCTCTACTTTTTCACCTAGAGATGGTTGTCCTAATTCCATAGCACTGCCATCAGTATCAGCGATTAATAAAGTGTCAAATTTTACTTTTTTTCCGGCTTCAAGTGAAAGTTTTTCTACCTTTAAGATTTCACCTTCCTTAACCTTGTATTGTTTACCTCCGGTTTTAATTACTGCTATTTTTGCCATATTTTTTGAATTCTTTCATCTCAGCGAATCTGAGAACTAAAATTACTTAATATTTAATAATCCTATAATACCAAACTATCCGTAATTGTCAATA
>CAYYLI010000042.1:0-3203 GCA_964472595.1 uncultured Gammaproteobacteria bacterium
AAATATGTGATATAATTATCTTATAAAAATTAAAAAATCAAAAAACTAGAAAGGTGGTGAATTATGAAGAAAAAATTAATTAGTTTGTTCATTATTTCTTTATTGGTTGTTCCATTTTTGGCTATTAATAGTGCTAATGCAACTGCCTCAAACGACTCAAATATTATTTTTGGTCTAGGTTTTGTTGACGGCACTGAAGGGAGTGGTCAACGCATCAATTTAGGAAGCAAGGATCCACGTACTATGGTTGCTCAAATTATCAATGTAGTATTGACATTATTGGGTATCATCGCTGTGGGTATCGTATTACTTGGTGGTTTCAAATGGATGACTGCTGGTGGTAATGAAGATAAGGTTGGCGAAGCTAAAAAGTTATTAGGCGCTGGTGTTATTGGTTTGGTTATCATCTTAGCTGCCTGGGGAATCGCTCGTTTTGCTTTAAATGAGTTGATTAAAGCCACTCAGTAACTAGATAGTATTTATTTCTAAACTCGAATTTGGAAGTTATGGTGCCTATCTTAATAAATAGGCACCATTGTTGCTGACAGTTGTTTAAAACAAGTGTCCGCAACAATGATATTAAAAAATCAAAAAACTAGAAAGGCGGTGAATTATGAAGAAAAAATTAATTAGTTTGTTTATTGTTTCTTTATTTGTTGTTCCATTTTTAGCCATTTCTCAAGTTAATGCTGGTATTGATTTTGGTACTAGTTATCTTGATGGGACTGCTAGTGGTAGTGAAGGATTGGTTTTAGGAAAAAGAGACCCACGTGCTATAGCAACCCAAATAATAAATATTGCTTTAACTCTTTTGGGTATTGTAGCAGTAATTATTGTTTTATTAGGAGGCTTTAAATGGATGACCGCTGGTGGAAATGAAGACAAAGTTGGTGAAGCTAAAAAAATATTAGGCGCTGGTGTTATTGGTTTAGTCATTGTGTTAGCCGCCTGGGGAATTGCCCGCTTTGTTTTAGTTCAGCTTATCAATGCTACGAGATAAAATTTTTTGATGCTTATTTTTTAAATAGGCATCATTGCTATTATCATTTGTTTAATTATAAGTGCTAATAGCAATGAATTTAATTTTAATTAAATATGAAAATTAATAAAAAAATTATAACTGCAGTTTTAGTTTTTGTTTGCGCTTTCACTTCTTTTTCCTTTATAGCTTTGGCTAGTGATACTAGTTATGGTTTAGATACAACCATCAAAGCTGGTGACGCATCCAGCTCTGTTTTAACCAAGGCTTTCAGTGTTAAAGCTGTCGGAGCTGACGCTGGAGCTTTTTTATCAACTCGTTTAGGGTCTATTATTGGGACTCTTTTATCTTTTTTAGGGGTAATTTTTATGGCCCTAGTTCTTTATGGTGGAATTTTGTGGATGACTGCTCGAGGTAATGAATCTCAGGTCGATAAAGCTAAAGAATTATTAGTTAATGCTATTATTGGTTTAATTATAGTTTTGGCGGCTTATGCTATTACTGCTTTTGTTGGTGGAGCTTTGACTGATGTTCAGCCAGCTACTGACACTACAACGCAAACAACCATTCCTCAATAATGTTATGTTAAAAAATATTTTTTCAAAAACTAAATATATTATTATTCCTTTATTATTGCTGATGTTTTGTCTGCCGGTTATGGCTGGAAATTTTTTTGAAGAAAGCACCGGCTTGAAAGTTACTGCTAATAAGACTGGTCACACTAAACAAAAAATATTTTCTGGAGCCAATTCAATTGATACCGGTATAGGACAAATTATTCAGATTTTTTTATCTCTAGTTGGTATTATTTTTATGATTTTTTTATTTTACGGTGGAATTTTGTGGATGACAGCAGCTGGTAGCGAAAAAAGAATTGATCGAGCTAAAAAAATTATGAGCCAATCAATTGTTGGTATAATAATAGTGCTTATGGCTTATGCTGTTTCCCTTCTTATTGTTGGCATGTTTGCTGGAGAAAAAACTTTAAATTAATTTTTATGAGAAATAATTTTATTAAAAAAATATCATCCCTAATTATTATTACGGTGTTGTTTTTTTCTGTAACCTTACCGGCTAGGGCTGATTTATCAGATGCTTTTAGTGTTAAGACCGGGAAAAGTTTTGGTTTATTTGCCAAAAATATGGGTTATGCCACTGGAAGTGATTCTGCCACAGTTGAATCTTTTGTGGCCACGGCTATAGAGAGTGTTTTAGGTTTATTAGGTGTTGGTTTTATGGTTTATGTTTTTTACGGTGGAGTTTTGTGGATGACAGCCAGTGGCAGTGAAGAAAAAGTAAAAGAAGCTCAAACCATTATTAGGCGAGCTGTTATCGGTTTAGCTATTACTTTGCTTTCTTATTCAATCAGTTTCTTCGTGGTGCGAATGCTTACAAATTAAATATAATAAATATATATGAACAAGAAAAACATCAAAGCTATCTTTCAATCTTTCTTAATGGTTTTTATTTTATGTTTGCCATTTTTTGTTTTTGCTCAAGTTTCTGGAGAAAAAACCGGTATAATGGATAAATTGCAAAATGTTGGAACCTCGGGTGGCTTCGCTACAGCCGATGAAAATTCTTTAGCTAAAAATTTAGGTTTAATTGTTAACACTGTTTTGTCTTTGTTGGGGGTTGTATTTATAGTTTTGATTGTTATTTCTGGCTTTAAATGGATGACCGCTGGAGGTAATGAAAAACAAGTAGAGGATGCTAGAAAAAATATTACCAACGCTATTATTGGTTTAGTTATTACTGTCTCCTCTTATGCTATTTGGGTGTTGATTGAAAAGTATTTTATAAATAGAACTTAGATTTAATTAATATTAATTTTATGAAAAATATATTTAAAATTAGTTTAGCTTCATTTTTGCTATTTGTGGCTTTTTGTTTTCTTCCTCTTATACCGGTTGAGGCTGGTGGTATAGTTAAGATTAGCACCAGCTCAACAGAAAGCTTTCAAAAAGCAGCTGGTTTTTCTACATCCGTTAGTGCTGAAAACATGATAGCTTCAATTATTAAAACAATTTTAGGCTTACTGGGTATAATTTTTATAATATTAATGATTCTTAGCGGATATCAATGGATGACAGCCGGGGGAAATGAAGATGCTATTAAAAAAGCTAGAGGTAGAATAGTCAATGCTATTATTGGTTTAGTAATTGTGGTTTTGGCTTATTCAATTACCGCCTTTGTATTTAAAAATTTACCAGGAGGAGGTGGT
>CAYYLI010000042.1:3303-5542 GCA_964472595.1 uncultured Gammaproteobacteria bacterium
TTTTTTTTGGTTAATATGTATCAGGCCTCTAATTTAAAAGAGCTCATACATATCAACCAAAAATAACACGATTTGTTAAAGAACTAAATAACGTCTAATTATAGCATATAAACGTTTTCTTGTCAATATGTTGAAAAATGCCCATATTTCAAATAAAAAACACCTATATTTAATAATAGGTGTTTTTAATGTATAAAAACTCTCTAGCTCTCTTATAGGGCTAAAATAAGCCAAAAAATAGTGGTTTATTCTTCTTTTCTTGCTTAGACACTGCTATAGTAGTTTTGATAATAGAATCGGGAATTAAAGAAATACTATCAATTCCACAGTCAACTAAAAATTCAGCAAAGTCGGGGAAGTCGCTGGGAGCTTGTCCGCAGATTCCAACTTTAGTTTTTGTTTTCTTTGCTGTTTTAATTAATTGTTTGATTAATATTTTTACCGCTTCATTTTTTTCATTTGATACTCCAGCTACTTCTAAGGTTCCACCAGAATCTCTGTCAATTCCCAAGGTTAATTGAGTTAGGTCATTTGATCCAATAGAGAAACCATCAAATATTTTAGCAAACTTTTCAGCTAAAATAATGTTAGCTGGAATTTCTGCCATTACATAAACTTGTAATCCATTTTTTCCTCTCTTCAGACCATTCTCTTCCATAATTTTTAAAACTTTTTGGCCTTCTTCAATAGTGCGACAGAAAGGAACCATTATTTTAACATTATTTAAACCAAACTCATCACGTACTTTTTTTAAGGCCTGACATTCTAATTTAAAAGCTGGTAAAAATTCTTTAGAGTAATATCTGCTAGCTCCGCGAAAACCAATCATGGGATTTGATTCTGTTTTTTCAAAATCTTTTCCCCCTAAAAGATTGGCATATTCATTAGTTTTAAAATCTGAGAGGCGAACAATTACATCCTTGGGGTAAAAACCAGCTGCTAACATCGCTATGCCCTCAGCCATTTTATCAACAAAAAATTTACTTTTATCTTTGTAGCCGACAGTGATTTTTTCTATTTCAGTTTTAATTTTTTTGTCTCTAAGAGTGTTAAAATTTATTAAGGCTAGAGGATGAACTTTGACATAATTGTTAATGATGAATTCTAGACGAGCTAAACCAACGCCATCATTCGGTAAAAAAGAATTTAATAGAGCAGTTTCTGGCTCAGCAATATTCATCATTATTTTTGTTTTAGGGCGAGCAATTTTTTTAATATTAGTTTTTTCAATTGAAAAAGGAATTTTTCCTTGATAAACAAAACCTAAATCACCTTCAGCACAACTTACAGTGATGTTATTGCCACTATTTATTTTTTTGCTAGCATCATTAGTCCCAACCACACAAGGAATCCCCATTTCACGAGAAATGATAGCAGCATGACAAGTTCGCCCACCTTTATCAGTCACAATAGCGGAAGCAATTTTCATAATTGGTTCCCAGTCGGGGTCTGTCATGTCGGTTACTAAAACTTGCCCCGCTTTAAATTTTTTAATATCTTTGACACTCATTATTTTATTAGCCGCGCCTGATCCAATTTTATTTCCCACACTTTGTCCAGCACTAATAACTTTACCTTTTTTTGATAATTTATATCTTTCTAAAATATTAACATTTCTGGCGCTTTCTACCGTTTCTGGTCGAGCTTGGACAATATATAATTTTTTATCTTGACCGTCATAAGCCCATTCAATGTCCATTGGTTTTTTGTAATGCTTTTCAATAGCCATGCCCCAATTTGCTAATTGCAGAACTTGAGCATCGCTAATTGATTGTTTAATTCTGTCAGCGTTTGATACTAAAACATCTTTAACTGGAATTTTGGGATTTTTATTATAAATCATTTTAATTTCCTTTTTACCAATAGAGCGGTAGATAATTTTTTTACTTGGTTTGAATATAAAAAATTGGTCAGGATTAACTTTGCCTTGAACAATATTTTCTCCCAGGCCGTAAATAGAGTGAACCAAAACCACGTCTTTAAAACCGGACTCAGTATCAATGGTAAACATTACACCAGAAGAACCGATATCGGAGCGACACATTTTTTGCACCCCAACTGATAAAGCAATATTGAAATGGTCAAAACCTTTATCAACGCGATAGGATATAGCTCGATTAGTGAAAAGAGAAGCAATACATTTTCTAACAGCTAGCAATAATTCTTTTTCCCCAGTGATATTTAAGTAGGTTTCTTGTTGGCCAGCAAATGAGGCATCAGGCAAATCCTCGGCTGTAGC
>CAYYLI010000043.1:0-5459 GCA_964472595.1 uncultured Gammaproteobacteria bacterium
ATCTGTCTACATAAAATAAAAAATGAGCCCAAAAGCTCATCTTTATCAAAGGGGTAGCTAGAGGGAATCGAACCCTCACTTCCGGGACCACAACCCGGTGTTCTAGCCGCTAAACTATAGCCACCATAAAACCGATATTATAAAATTATACTCGGTAAAAATAAATATTGTTTTTACCATCTTTCAAAACCCTTTCAGCCTCAAAACCCTTCATTGAGAAACAATAACTAACAATTAAAGTTTGAGGACGACATTCTTCTTTAATTTTTTCCTCCAGTTTCAACATCATCTTGGGATTTAAAAAACAATAAATAACATCTGCTTCCTTTAAGTTTATTTTAAACAAATCTTTTCTAATTATTTTGATTTTACTATTCACTAAAACTGTCTGCATTTTAGACAAAAAATAGGGCCACCAAGCTTTTTCAAAGCCATAAAGCTCAGTATTGCCAAACTTTTCCTCTACTGCTCGTAAAAATCCAGCTTTTCCAGAGCCAAGCTCGTAAACCTTTTCTTTTCCGCTCAAATTTAACTCCTTAACTATTAATAAGATGGCTTGAAAACGGGTAGAAATAAAAGGTGCAAAACCTCTAAAAACGATATCATAAAATTGAATAATGCCAAAAATCATGATAAAAACCAAGATTATTTGAATAAAAATCAAAAAATATAGCATAAATTCAATTTTTAATTATTGAAATTGTTTAAATTGTATCCCCGCTAGGAATCGAACCTAGATATTCAGCTTAGAAGGCTGATGTTCTATCCATTGAACTACAGGGACATATCATAAAATAATGTACCAAACTAAAAGATAAAAGTCAATTTTCATTTTTTTTAATTTTTATGTATAATTTAATTATGAAAACAATATATACAAAAAACAAAAAAGAAACTGAGAAAATTGGTTTTGATTTAGCTGTTAATTTTAAAGGCGGCGAGATCTTAGCTTTGGAGGGAAACTTGGGTGCTGGTAAAACAACTTTTAGCAAGGGTTTAGCCAAAGGCTTAAACATTAAAAAAAATATTTGTAGCCCAACTTTTGTTATTTTAAACCAGTATAAAGTTAAAGCAAAAAATATTAATTTTTTTTATCACCTTGATGCTTATCGTTTAAATACTAAAAAAGATTTAGAAAATATTGGTTTTTTTGATATCATTAAACACTCAGAAAATGTTATTGCTATTGAATGGGCTAATAAGATAAAAAAATATTTACCAAAAAAAACAACAACTATCAAATTGTCAATTATAAAATCAAATAATCAAGATTTAGACGGACAAAGAAAAATAATTATTTCTTAATTCTAACAGAAAATAAATTAAGAAAAATTATATAAAGACAACCCAAGCTAATCATCACATCAGCTAAATTTAAAACAGTAAAATAAGACACATCTAAATAATCAATTACATAAGAATACTTGAGTCTATCAATTAAATTACTAAAAGCCCCTAAAACAATGGCTAACCAAGCAAAAAACTCGGTCCATTGTTTTTTTATAAATACATGAAAACAGTAATAGGTGATTAATAAAGTTAAAAGACTCACCACAATTAACAACCAAAAACCAGAAAAGGGTAGTGAAAAAGAAATATTTTTATTAGCATAAAAAGTAAAGGTAAAAATATTTTTAATTAAAGAAAAATCTTTATCTAAATTAAGAGCTACTATTTTTAAATATCTATCTAAAACAAAAAACATAAGCAAGACAAAAAGTAGGCTTATGTTTTTTATTTGAAAAAATTTTTTATAATTATTTTTCATTATTAAATTTATTCAGCTTCTTGTAATTTAGTTTTACAAGCAACACAGGAGCTAGCAGTTGGTCTAACTTCTAATCTTTTTTCTCCAATTTCTCCACCACAATACTGACAAACTCCATAAGTACCATTTTCAATTTTTTTCAAAGCTTTTTCAATATCGGCTAAATTTTTTTCTATATTTTCTTGAGAGCCAAGCATCGAAGCAAACTCGGCCACCTCTTGAGCATTTTCGTCTGGTTTATCACCAAACTCAGGAAAAATAGCTGATTGACCATCGGATTGATTAATATCTTTTTTAGAAATAGCCTCTAAATTTTTTAAGTTTTGTTCTTTTTGTAATAATAACTCCGCCTTTACTTTAACAAGGTCTAGGGTTTTTACTTCTTTTTTGTCTAGGTTTGTTGGCATTTGTTCAAACATACGGTTTTTATTATAAATTAAAATATTGATTTTTGGAATCAATTTTTATACTATATTATATATCAAAAAAAAGGTTTTGACAAGCCTTAAAATATTTGTTATTATTTCTTTGCTTTCTATACGGAGTGGTAGCTCAGTTGGTTAGAGCGCCTGCCTGTCACGCAGGAGGTCGCGGGTTCGAGCCCCGTCCATTCCGCATTTGCGGGTATCGTATAATGGCTTTTATATCAGCCTTCCAAGCTGAGGATGGGGGTTCGATTCCCCCTACCCGCTCATAAAAATAGGTTTCGACCTATTTTTTTGTTGTCATTGCGAAAAAGGTTGGCTTTTGTTAAAATGTAGATATTAAAATAATAATTAAATATATGGAATCTAATTTTAAAAATAAAGGAAATCGGGGTAATTATTATCGCCCCAAAACCATAAGAAGTGTTTCTCGTCAATCTTTAAACCAAAGACCAAACGAGAGATCTTATAAAAAACAAAATTCTTCTTTTGCCACTTCTCTAAAAAATCTAATTAAATCAATTTTATTTAATAAAAAATTTATTAAATACTGTTTAATTTTAGGTTTAATTGGAATTGTAGCTATTATTATTTTTATTTCCATTATCTCACGTAACGTGCCAAACCCCAACCAATTAATTGATAGGGAAATTGCCCAAAGCACCACTATTTATGATCGCAGTGGAGAGCATATTTTATATGAATTTCATGGCACTGAAAAAAGAACCCTAGTAAAGTTAGAGGATATTCCAAAATATGCTGGCCAAGCAACTATTTCTATTGAAGATAAAAATTTCTACAAACATGGCGGTTTTAGTATTTGGGCGATGGTTAGAACAGCTATTACTAATATCATATATAATCGCAGAGCCGGTGGTTCAACCCTAACTCAACAATTTGTAAAAAATGCCTTGTTAACATCGGAAAAAAAATATTCCAGAAAAATCAAAGAAATTATTATTGCTCAAAAAATTGAAAAAAAGTTCAGCAAGGATGAAATATTACAAATGTATTTAAATGAAATTCCTTACGGCTCCAACGCTTATGGAATTGAAGCAGCCAGTCAAAAATATTTTGGTAAATCAGCCAAAGATATTAGCTTGGCCGAAAGCGCTGTTTTAGCAGCTCTACCTCAAGCTCCTAGTAGATATTCACCTTACGGACCAAACAAAGATCTACTACTAGGTCGCCAAAAATATATTTTAGACCTAATGGAAGAACAAGGATATATTTCTAAAGAAGAGAGGGATAGAGCCAAAACTGAAGAAATAAAATTTAAGGGACCAGAAACAAACATTATTGCACCTCATTTTGTAATGTATATCAAAGAAATTTTATCAGAAAAATATGGCGAAAAAGAAATAGAGCAAGGTGGTTTAAAAATATATACAACTCTAGATTTTGAAAAACAAAAAATAGCTGAAGAGGCTGTTAAGAACCAAGTAGAAATAAATGCTAGTAAATATGGAGCCAGTAACGCTGCCTTAGTTTCCATTGATCCTAAAAACGGACAAATTTTAGCAATGGTTGGCTCTAAAGATTATTTCAATCAAGATATTGACGGACAGGTTAACGTTACTGTTCGCCTTAGACAACCGGGTTCATCTTTAAAACCACTAGTCTACGCTACTATGTTTAACAAAGGATATAATCCCAACACTATTTTGTATGATGTGGTGACAAACTTTTCTTCTGGCACACCCTATGAACCAAGAAACTACAATAATCAAGAAAATGGACCCATCTCAGCGCGTAAAGCTTTAGCCGGTTCATTAAATACTCCAGCAGTTAAAGCTTTGTATTTAGCTGGAATAAACAACGTAACCAATCTAGCCAAGGAAGCTGGATACACCAGTTTAACTGATCCAGAAAAATATGGCTTGTCATTAGTTTTAGGTGGTGCTGAAGTTAAAATGATAGAGCATGTTAATGCTTATAGTATTTTTGCTCGAGAAGGAGAAATTAATCCAATTGCTAGTATTTTAAAAATTGAAGATAAAAACGGAAAAGTTTTAGAAGAATTTCAAGAGAAAAAAAGAAAAGTTTTAGATGCTAATATTGCTCGAATGATAAATAGTATTTTATCAGACAATTCTGCTCGCAGTTTTATATTTGGTGAAAAAAACAATTTAGTCATTTCCGGTAGAACCGTTGCTGCTAAAACTGGTACTACCAACAACTTCAAAGATGCTTGGACCGTTGGTTATACCCCCTCAATTATAACTGGTGTTTGGGTGGGAAATAACAATAATTCTGAAATGAATAAAGGGGCTGATGGTAGTGTAGTAGCCGCCCCAATTTGGAATGAATTTATGCGCAGAGCCTTAGAAGGTAGCCCTAACGAAGGCTTTAAAGAACCAGAAATTAAAAAAACCGGAAAAGCAATTATTGATGGTGATTTAATTGGTAGAACAATAAAAATAAATAAAGAAGACGGTAGCATTGCTACAGAAAACACTCCTACTGAATTAATAGAAGAAGTCTTTTTTCCAGAGCACCACTCCATACTATACTATGTTGATATAAATGACCCACTAGGATCAGTTCCTAAAAAACCAGAAAATGATCCTCAATTTGCTTTATGGGAAAGCAGGGTTTTAGAATGGGCTAAAAAACAAGACCCAAACTATAACCCAGATATGATAAACCAAGCTGACAATTTATATGATCCAGAAAATCAACCAGTTTTTGATATTATTAATTTAGAAAATAATCAAACGGTTCAAAGCGAAGTTTTAAGTGTTGATATTAATGCTACCGCCCCAAGAGGAATTAATAAAGTTGAATATTATATTAATGACAATTTATTGGAAAGAAAAACCTCATACCCCTTTAATTTAAATAAAAATATTTCTTTTCTGGAAAATGCTTACTATACTTTAAAAGTAAAGGTGTGTGACGATGTTTTAAATTGCTCCGAAAAATCAATAAACTTTAATTTATTATTATCAAACAACAGCAAACTACCCATTAATTTAAATCTAGTCTCCCCTAGTAGTGGATCAAATTTAAATTTAAATGATTTTCCGGTTTCGGTGCAAATGGTTTCAACCAACCCTGAACAAATCACAAAAATAAATTTAGTTTTAGAAAAAAGTAATGGGGAAAAAAATATTGTAAAAACAATTACAGAAATATTAAACAAGACCACAACCCTAACGTGGTCTGACAAGCCAGAAAATGGCTCCTACAAACTTTTTGCCGAGTTCTTTGACTGGAATGGCAAGTCTAAAGAAACTAATAAAATACGGATAAATATAAATTAA
>CAYYLI010000044.1:0-5093 GCA_964472595.1 uncultured Gammaproteobacteria bacterium
CAAGAGCAAACCATATCTTTTGATATGACGAAAAGTAGCTCGCATGAGCTTATTAGTAATAATAAGCCTAGATAAATAACCATCCAGGGGTTTCGGCCCTGGACAGAATCCGGCTTATTTTTGGTTTAGTTTTATTTTTTTAATCATTTAAATTTTCACATACTTTTTTAATATGAAAAAAATTGAATTGTTTTTCTCGTTTATTTTAGTCCCAATTGATTTTGCTCTTTTGTTGTTGGCTGGAGTTTCAGCTTATTACATTCGTTTCTCAGATTCTTTTGTTGAAATTCGTCCTGTTATTTTCAATTTACCTTTTAATGAATATTTTAAAATATTATTATTCGTTGCCGTTTTATGGTTAGTAGTGTTTGCTTTATCTTCTCTTTACAGCAATAATATCAAACGTTTAAGTCACGAAATTTATCGCATCTTTTTGGCTTGTTCAGCTGGTTTCGCTTTGGTCTCAATTTTAATATTTTTTCAGAGAGAATTATTTGATTCTCGTTTTATAGTTTTAATGGCTTGGTTTTTATCTATTATTTATATTTCTATTGGCCGAACTATTATTTATTGGATAAAAAAAGCTTTATATTCTCAAGGTTTTGGAGTTAGAAATATTATTTTAGTAGGTTCTAGTAAGACGGGCGACAATTTAATTCGTGAGTTTTTCGGTAAAAAATCTTCTGGTTTTCGAGTGGTTAAAAGGGTGCGTGATTTTTCTTTAGAAACCTCCAAAGAGCTAGCCGATTTTATTATTAATTTTAATAAAGATAATGCGTATAAAGGGGAGAGAATTGATGAAATTATTCAGAGCGATCCTAATTTAAGTAAGGTTGAAACTTTGCGTCTATATGATTTTGCCAACGAATATCATGTTACTTTTAAATATGTAGCTGACTTATTGGAAGTTAAAGTTTTGCGAACAGAAGTTTCTGAAATGGCTGGCATCCCAATAGTTGAAGTTAAGCGCACCACCTTGGATGGTTGGGGAAGAATTGTTAAAAGATTTTTTGATATTTTAATTTCTTCTATTATTATTTTAATTTTATCTCCAATTATTATTATTACCGCTATTTTAATAAAACTTGATTCTCATGGTCCGATATTTTTTTCTCGACGTGATGATGGTACTCCAGTTTTTAGGGTTGGTCAGAGTGGAAAAATGTTTAGATATTTTAAATTTAGATCAATGATCCCCGGAACTGATAATATGCGCTATAACGAACTATCATCTAAAAATGTTCGTTCTGATGGGCCAATGGTTAAAATTCAAGACGACCCTAGAGTAACTAGGGTTGGGAAATTTATTCGTCGTTGGAGTATTGATGAATTACCGGAATTATTTTTGGTGTTTACTGGAAAAATGTCACTAGTCGGACCTCGACCTCATTTGCCAGAAGAGGTAGCTAAGTATGAACAACATCATAAAAAAACTTTGACTATCAAGCCTGGTATTACTGGTTTAGCTCAAGTTTCTGGTCGCAGTGATTTATTATTTGAAGAAGAGGTTAAATTAGATGTTTATTATATTGAAAATTGGTCCTTATTATTAGACCTATCTATTTTACTTCGAACTCCTTTGGCTGTTTTTAAAAACAGACAAGTGGAATAATTAATTATATTAATTATTATGAAAGTAGCTTTAATTCATGATCATTTAGCTCAAGATGGTGGCGCAGAAAAAGTGTTAGAAGTTTTTTGTGGAATGTTTAAAACAGCCCCAATTTATACTTTATTATACGATAAAAAGAATGTTGAGCGTCGTTATCCTAATCGCAGAATAGATGTTTCTATTATTCAAAAGATGCCAGGCGGTGTTCGTTTTTATCAATGGTATCTACCTTTTATGCCAACGGCAGTAGAATTTTTTGATTTAAGAGAATATGATGTGGTTATTTCCGACACTAGTTCTTTTGCTAAAGGTGTAATTACTACTCCTCAAAGTACTCATATTTGTTATTGTCATACCCCAACTAGATATCTTTGGAGCGATACTCATCAATATATTAATGAATTGAAGTATAACAAGTTTGTGAAAAAAATAGCTTCTATTATTTTGAGTCGTATTAGAATTTGGGATAGATTAGCAGCTGATAGAGTTGATTATTTTATTGCTAATTCTAAGACAGTACAAGAAAGAATTAAAAAGTATTACAAAAGAGATTCTGAGCTTATTTATCCACCAGTGGAAACTCATAAATTTTTTATTTCTCAATCTTTGGGTGATTATTTTTTGATTGGTTGCCGTTTAGCACCTTATAAAAGGGTTGATTTGGTGGTGGAAACTTTTAAAAAATTAGGAGCTGATTTTAAGTTAAAAGTTTTTGGAGATGGAGTTGATTTGAAAAGACTGAAAAAAATAGCCAAAGATTGTCCTAATATTGAGTTTTTAGGCAGGGTTTCTGATGAGGAAAAAGCTGAATTAATGAGTAAGTGCTTGGCCTTTATTCATCCTCAGGAAGAGGATTTTGGTATCTCTAAAGTAGAGGCTATGGCTTCTGGGCGCCCAGTTATTGCCTATAAAAAGGGAGGAGCATTAGAGACTGTTATTGAAGGACAGACCGGAACTTTCTTTGAAGAGCAAAGCGTTGAGTCTTTGAGTCTGGCTGTACAAAAGTTTTATACTGATTTAAAAAACAATAACAGTAAGTGGAATTCACTTGAAATTAGAGAACATTCAGAAAATTTTTCTTTAGATAAATTTAAAAAAAATATCAATAATTTTATTAAAAAAGTTCGCCCAGATTTAGCCGAAAGCCCAGAACTTAATAAGTAAATTTCTTATGAAAATAGGCATAGATATTAGAGTTTTATTGGACAAACAATATAGTGGAGTGGCTAATTTTGCTTTTCAGTTAATCAAAAATATTATTAAAGTTGATAGGCGTAATGCTTATTATTTTTTTTATAATTCTTTTAAGAGAAAAATTAAATTACCCTTTTTACCTGAAAAAAAAGATGTGCTGGGTGATTTGAATTTGGAAGAAAAGTCAGATTTAAGTCAGGAGATTTCTTTTAGAGTTATCAAGACCTCTTATCCTAATAAATTATTTAATTATTTTTTACAAAGATTTTTTGCTTGGCCCAAGTTGGATAAGGTGGTTGGCGGAACTGATATTTTTTATTCACCTCATATCAACTTTTCTTCATTTTCTTCTGCTACTAAAAGTGTTATTACGATTCATGATTTATCTTTTTTGCGCCACAAGGAGTTTTTTTCTTATCGCAAAAACTTTTGGCATAAATCATTAAATTTATCTAAAAAAATTCAAAAATTTGATAAGGTGGTGGCAGTTTCGGAAAATACAAAAAATGATTTAATAGAATTACTCAATATTCCCGAGGAGAAAATAGAGGTCATTTATTCTGGCCTGCCGGAAGATATTATTAATTCCAAGGCTGAGTATTCAGGAAATTATTTGGATGTCAGATTTAGAATTAATAAGAAGTTTATCTTATATTTAGGGACAATTGAGCCTCGTAAAAACATTTCGGGCTTAATAGAAGCCTATAATCAACTTCGAGATGAAGGTGAGGATGTTTTATTGGTTTTAGCTGGAGCTTGGGGTTGGAAAACTAGAAGAATAAAGCGTGATTGGGAAGCTTCCAAGTATAAAGATGATATTCGTTTTATTGGTTATGTGGAGAATGAGTTAAAACCTTTATTATATAAAGAGGCTGAATTATTTGTTTATCCTTCTTTTTATGAGGGTTTTGGTTTTCCGCCTTTGGAGGCTATGTATTTTTCTTTGCCGGTAATATCTTCTAATGTTTCTAGTTTGCCAGAAGTTTTGGGTGATTCAGCTCTTCTTATTAACCCTCATAAAAGCGAGGAATTAAGTAAGGCTATAAAGCTGTGTTTACACGATGAGGCTTTGCGGGAAAAAATGAAGCAGTCAGGTAGAGAACGTTCAGCTAAATTTGTTTGGCAGGATACAGCTAAAAAATATTTAGCAGTTTTTCAAGACTGCTTGGATGAAAAATAAGAATTTAAATTAATGATAAAAAATAAATTAAGTAAAAAAAAGAAGGTATTAGTAGCTGTTTCTGGCGGAGTTGATTCAGCCGTAGCTACCAAACTTTTATTAGATGCTGGATATGATGTTTCTGGTATTTTTTTGAATTTTTGGAAGGATGATAGCGAGAAGCAAGCTGAAAATAAATGTTGTTCTTTGGAGTCACAAATGGATGCTAAAAAAGTTTGTTCTCATTTAGGTATTAAATTTTACACCTTGGATTTTTCTAAAAAATTTAAAAAGGAAGTAGTGGATAATTTTTTAGATGAATATGAAGCTGGTCGTACCCCTAATCCTTGTGTAGTTTGTAATAAGAAGGTAAAGATTGGGGCTTTATTGGAATATGCTAAAACCTTAGGTTTCGACTATGTGGCTACTGGTCATTATGTTAAGTTAGAAAAAAATGGTAGAAAATATAAGATGTTCAAGGCTTTGGACAAAGAAAAGGATCAAACCTATTTTTTGTATAATTTTAATCAAAAACAATTAGCCCATTTATTATTTCCTTTAGCTGAATACAAAAAACCACAGGTTAGAAAAATCGCTGAGAAGGCCGGGCTAATAGTTGCTAAAAAAAGCGATAGTCAGGAAATTTGTTTTATCCCCGGGAAGCATCATAATGATTTTTTAAAAAAATATTTGAAATTAAAAGAAGGTGATATTATATTGCAACCAGATAATAAGTTTATTGCTCGGCATCAAGGATTACCGTTATATACTATTGGTCAAAGAAGAGGAATTGAAGTTGGTGGCAGTGGACCATATTATGTTTCTGGTTTTGATTACAAGAAAAATATTTTGTATGTAGTAAAAAATTTTGATGACAAAACTTTATATAAAAAAGAGATGAATTTAAAAGATCTGAATTGGTTGGATGAGAAGGATCTAAAATTTCCTTTATCAGCTGAAGTTGTTATTCGGTATCGTCATAAACCAGTTAAATGTTTGATTAAGTATAATAAGAAAAATAATACAGCTCAAGTTAGTTTCTCCAGAAAACAACGAGCTGTTACTCTAGGCCAAAGTGCTGTTTTTTTCAATAAAAAAGAGCTTCTGGGTGGGGGAATTATTTGTTAG
>CAYYLI010000045.1:0-5081 GCA_964472595.1 uncultured Gammaproteobacteria bacterium
TATTAATTATTTTTATTTTTTTTATTTTTTAATAACTTTTCCAATTCTTCACTGAATTCTTCCAAGTCTTCAAATGACTGGCAAACGGAGGCATAACGAATATAAGCAATCTTATCAACTTTCTTTAAATTTTTCATAGCGACTTCACCAATCTCGCTTGATTCAATTTCATCTCGGTTTAAAACTTGCAAATCGCGTTCAATACAATAAATTAATTTCTTGAAATCATCATCACTAACATTTCTTTTTTCTAAGGCCTTTTTTAAACCAGAAGATAATTTATCGCGGTTGTAAGCTTCTCGACGACCATCTCTTTTGATAATCACTAAGTCCAAAATTTCCATCTCCTCGTGAGTAGAAAATCTAAAACCGCATTTTAAACATTCCCGACGACGACGAATTAAAAGACCATCTCCCGAAATTCGAGAATCAACGACTTTTGTATCTTCAAAATTGCATACTGGGCACTTCATTTTTTTGTTTATTGTCTTTATAATCACTAAATATTAAAATGAATATAAACACAATATATAGTATATTATAATAGGAACTAACCACTACATCTTGTTATTTAGAATTATAGCAAAAATTTGGACTCCTGCCAAATCTCAAAAAAAGAGCTAAAATTAAGCTCTTTTTAAAGTTATTGTTACATGTATATAAAAAATGGATAAATAGCCTGTGGATAACTTTTTGTTAAATTAAAAATAAAACAAAAAAACGGAGCTAGCCCCGAATTATTGTTACAACCTAAACGCAAGTTTAGACTGTTGGATCCTTATTTACTTTTCTATAATAGCAGAAATAATTAAGATTGCAAGTCCACATTAAAATAATAATCACTAACATCTTCAATATCCTCTAACATATCAACAAAATTCTCTATCTTAGACATTTCTTCTTCGTTTAACTTTTGTTTATCCTTGGCCACGTATTCCAATTCAGCCGAATCAAATAAAATATTTTTTTCTTCTATTTTAGCTTTTACATTTTGTAAATCTTCTGACTTGGTATAAACAGTAATACCATCTTCACTAGAAACAAAGTCTTCAATATTTAATTCCATTAACTCCAACTCTAATTCCTCCAAATTAACACTCTTACTTTTTATTTCCTCCGCGGTAATTTCTATCACACCCTTTTGTTCAAAATTCCACATAACACTACCTAAAGATCCCCCCTGTTTAGACAGAGCATGGCGCACTAAAGAAGCACTGCGATTTCTATTATCAGTTAAACATTTTATTACTACCTGAATATTTCCCGGTAATACTCCTTCATAATATAGTTCCTCGACAATATCACCAGCTAATTCACCAGTTCCTCTTTTAATAGCTCGTTCCATATTATCTTTTGGCATATTAACTCCGCGAGCTTTATCAAGCAAGGCGCGAAGACTTGGATTTTTTTCGGGATCACCACCCTTTTCACGAGCTGCTAAAGTTATAGCATTACCCATCTTGGTAAAGATAGCTCCTCTTTTGGCATCAACCACCGCCTTGGCTCTTTTGGTTGTAGCCCACTTTGAATGTCCTGACATAAGTATTTTAATTAAATTTATTAATATTTCCTGGCACTATCAAATCAAAAGCTTTTTTCTGACCATAAGCCTTGGGCCCATAATCAGCACAGTAATTTTTAATATTATTTTTGAAATAAGCTGGTTTATCTTTTTGAATCTTGCCTACTAAATAATAAGTTAAGCAAAAAATTAAAGCAAAATCAAGCTTTGCTGGAAGCGCTATTTGCCAGCGACTTTTCTCAGCCCCAAAATATTTATTCTTTTCTTTGCCTAAGGTAATCACCAATTCCTTGTCATCAACAATAACAAACTTAGCGTGGCGAGCGTGACCAAAACTAAAAGCTCGAAGTGATAATTTAGGACCAAATAATTCACTTTTCTTGATATCAAGCATCGGAGTAATACTTAAAAATTCATCAGGCAAAATAATGGAGTAAGCCTTATATTCAGAAAAATTATTTACTATTTTTAAATTTTTAATAAATTCTAAAATTTTCTTAGGATTTTCTCCTGTGGCTGATAAAATCATACTCAAATAAGTAGAGATATTGTAGGTATAAGGTTCGTCAATTTTTGGATAAACCAAGACCTCGTCAGCAATTTTAGCCGAACTAGATTGCGGAGAACAAGTAAGTAAAATAGTTTTTAATTTAAATTTTTTAGCCAACTGAATCTCCCAAACAGAATCCTTTTCCCCTGAAGCTGAAATAATAATAGCCTCCTTAATAATTTTTTGCTCAATCAAATCCTTATAATTAGCAAGCACTTTTTTAAAATTACTCTCGTCAGCAATAATAGCTTTTTGTTTAGAAAACAATATCTGTCCGGTATTATAGGCATTACCACTACCCACTACTATGGGATAAGAAAATCTTTTTAAATCTAATTTTGGTAATTTAGTTTTACTAAGATAATCCAGAGCACGAACCACTCCTTGAGCTAAATCAATAATTTCAATTTTAAAATTTTTTTCTTTTTTAGTTTTTTGATTTAAATGTTTTTTAATTTGGCTAATCATATTTTTATTTTTACTTTTTAATTTTACCTTGATTCTTAACTGCATTAATCATAGCCGAAATCTTTTTTTCGTCACCTAAATAATACCATTTTTTTACCTTAAAGTTTTTATCCAATTCATAAACCATAGGAACAGCACAAGGAATATTAAATCCAGCGATGTCCTTGTCAGAAATATTATTTAATCTTTTAATAATAGCTCTAAGACTATTACCAGAAGCAGCTAGTAAAATATTCCTTCCTTTTTTTAATTCTGGGATTATTACTTTGTCCCAAAAAGGAGTAGTTCTTAAAACAACATCTTTTAAAGATTCACATAAGACTGGTTTTTTCAAAAAAGCATACCGAGGATCTTTCAATTGATTGAAGGGATTGTTTTTTTTAATTTCTGGCGGAGCGATATCATAGGAACGACGCCAAAGCAAAACTTGCTCTTCGCCAAACTTTTCAGCCATTTCTTTTTTATTAAGCCCTTGTAAATTTCCATAATGACGTTCATTCAAGCGCCAATCTTTAATTGTTGGTATCCACATCAAATTCATTTCTTCTAAAATAATATTGGAAGTCTTAATGGCTCTTTTCAAAAATGAAGCATAACAAACATCAAAAGAATATTTTTTATCGCGTAATAAGATTCCAGCCTCTTTAGCTTGAGTAGCCCCTAAAGGAGTTAAATCAACGTCAGTCCAGCCAGTAAATAGGTCTTTTTTATTCCATTCACTTTCACCATGACGAATAAGTACAATTTTATACATAAATTTCTTTAAATTGACTTAAAAACTTAAAAATGTTAAGCTTTTATAGTTAATTATATTAAAGTGATTAAAAAAATTTTTGACTACATCTTAATATTTCTCATAAAAACATTATTCCTTGTTAAAAGAATAATGCACTTTATTCTAAAATACGTTTGGAAAATCGTGGTTTTTGTTTTTAACCTGCTTTTCTTTAAAATTATAGTCAAATTATACTATAATTATATCTTAATTTCTAAAAAAATAAAAGAAACCAACCGCAGAAATAATTCCAAACTTTACCTAATCAAAAAAAATATCCCAATTGCTATTATTAGTATTCTTTTAATAATTGGTATATTACAAAACAACGTTAAAAAAACTCAAGCCGAAGGTTTATCAGGAAATATTTACAAAACAACCTTGGCTCAAAATATTAAATCTGATTTTGAAGATTCTGAACCAGAAGAATTAATAGTAGAGACTATTGATGACAATAATTTAAATAATATAGCACCATCAAACTATATTAACCAATCTGGATTAGTTAAGGCTAAAACTAAAATAAACACCTTGAGTGAAGATTTGGGAATAGACGTTAATATAACATCTGAACATCGAGACACATTATCTGGACAAAACATAGCTACAGCTGAAGACGATCCTAAAAACAGAGATGAAATAATTGAATATACCGTTTTAGTTGGTGATACTGTTAGTAGTATTGCTCAAAAATTTGGCCTAAATGTGAATACTATTTTATGGGAAAATAATTTAAGTGCCAGAACTTTAATCAAGCCCGGATCAAAACTTAGCATTTTGCCAGCTGATGGTATTATGCACACTGTGGCTAAAAATGAAAACATCAGCAAGATTTCAAAAAAATATGACATTGAAGTAGCAAAAATTGTAGACAGTAATGATATTGATGCTGACGAAGCTGTAAAAATTGGACAAAAATTATTTATTCCTGGAGGAAAGAAAATCAGTGAAAGCCAAACCGTAATTAACAAATCATACTCCGGAACAACAATTTCTAATTCTGGCTCTTCCGCTAATACTGCCGGACAAAAACCAGCCTATACTGGAGGCAAACTATTATGGCCAACAGTCGGTGCTAGAATTACTCAATACTATTCTTGGAGACATAAAGGCTTGGACATTGCTAACAAAACCGGAACTCCATTATACGCCTCAGAAAGCGGTACTGTAGAGAGATCTGGCTGGAGCAATGGTTATGGCTACAACGTAGTTATTAACCACGGCGGAGGCTTAAAAACACTATACGCTCATGCTTCAAAATTACATGTCAAAGCCGGAGAAAAAGTTAGTCGAGGTGACATTATTGCTGATATGGGATCTACTGGTTGGTCAACTGGACCTCATATTCACTATGAAGTAATTGTTAATGGAGTTAAGCAAAATCCATTAAACTATATAAAATAATAAAATTAAAATAAAAATTATGAAAATTATTCCAGGTTTAATTATAACAGCTTTAGGAGCTCTGATGGTGTTTTACTCCGAAAGTATATTTCGCTTTTTTGGTCGTATTGCTTGGTTTGATAAACATTTAGGAGTAGAAGGTGGTTCACGTTTAGGCTATAAATTAATGGGAATTATTGTTATCTTTTTAGGTCTTTTAACTTTCAGCGGAACATTCAATGACTTCTTTACTTTTGTCCTTTCTCCATTAATTAGAGAATAGTTCTTGACTTAATTATTTTTATCCTTTATTATTGTCTTGTTGATATGGGCCTTTAGCTCAGTTGGCTAGAGCACCTGCTTTGCAAGCAGGGGGTCAAGGG
>CAYYLI010000046.1:0-5023 GCA_964472595.1 uncultured Gammaproteobacteria bacterium
TTTAGGAATAGGGAATTTACCATCAACTAAAACAATATCAACTGGCATTTTGGTTTTTTCTAGAGCTTTTTTCATGGAAAGAAAAGTAGCTTGTAAAATATTTACCTTATCAATCACCCTATTATCACAAACACCAATAGCTACCGCTTTTACATTATTTTTAATAATAGAAAAAAGAGCTTGTCGTTGTTTAGCCGAAAGCTTTTTGGAATCACGGACTTTTTCTAATTCCGGGATAATTTCAAAACTGGAGTCAATAACAACACAAGCGCTAACAACTGGACCAGCTAGTGGTCCACGTCCTGCTTCATCGATAGCTGCAATTAATTTATGACCGGATTTAAATAATGATTTTTCTTTGTCTAAATTCATGTCAATATCTTAGCATAAATATGGAATTCAATAAAGAACAACAAGAAATTATCGATAATATTTTTGGAGCTTATTTAGTTAATGCTCCAGTTGGCACTGGGAAAACTACCGTTTTAACCGAGAGAATCGTTCGAGCTTTAAAAGATGGTATCAAACCCAATGAAATTTTAGCTTTGACTTTCACCAACCGAGCAGCCGATGAAATGAGAAGCCGACTGAAAAGTTTGATAGATGACAAAAATGATTTTGATGCCTTAACTGTACAAACCTTCCATGGTTTCTGTGCTTATTTTCTTAAAGCTGAAGCTAAGGCTTTGGGTATTAATTCTGACTTTATAATTTTGGATGAAGATGAGCAAAAAGAAATGGCTAAAAACATTCTAAGCCAGAGTAAGAATGTTTTTATAGAAAATGATAGGGAAATATTTAATATTTTAGATCAGATTTTTAAATACCGTTTATCAATTATTCAGGAATCAATTGGTCATAAAATTAAAATAAAAGAATTATCACCAGAGTTATTATTATTTGCCCAGGAGTATGAAAGAAAAATGTTAGAACAAAATGCTTTTGATTTTAATCAATTAGTTTTGTTAACTTTTGCGGCTTTAAACACTAATAAAGAATTGAGTGAAAAATGGTCACAGCGTTATCGCTTTATTCAATTAGATGAATTTCAAGATACTCATTTATCAGAGTATTTAATAATAAAAGAGTTGGCTAAAAAACATAAAAATGTTTCTTTTATTGGCGACATTGATCAAACTATTTACAGTTTTCGTGATTCTCGTCCGATGTTTATAGCCCAATTATTTAAAGAGCATTTTAAACCAGTCAAGGAATTGGCTTTAAAAATAAATTATCGTTCTAATCCAGCTTTGATAAAAACTTTTTTGTCGGTTTTAAAAAATATGGAAGATCCTCAGACCAAAGAATTGAATGACAATTTTAAAAAAGGGGATGAGGTCGGTAGTGATAAGCCCATTAAAGTTTTTCGAGCCTATAATTTTTCCGAAGAGGTTTCTTGGGTTTTGGACAGTATCAAAAAAATAAAAGAAAATGATGCCAAAGCTAAAATTGCTGTGCTGAATCGAGTGAACTCTTCTATTTCTAAAATCGCTGAGATTTTTTCACAAAATAATATTTCTTTTTTGACGGTTGATCAATATGATTTTTTTAAGCGCCAAGAGGTGCGTGATATTTTTGCTTATTTAAAAATACTTTTTAATAAAGCCGATTTATTTTCTGCTAAAAGATTAATTCAAAGACCGGCTAAAAATATTGGTGAGGAAACTTTAGATAAAATTAATCAAGGTGGTAGAAAATGCGGTCTAAATTTATCCGATTTTTTAAGTTTTAAAAATTATAATTTTTTAGAGCCCTACACTGAACTTTTAGAGGCTGGTAATAAGGGAAGAATTGTAGTTTTAGACACGGAAACTACTGGTATAAATCCAGCTATAGATGAAATTGTTCAAGTTTATGCTCGTGAAATTATAAACGGAAAATTGGGTGAAGAATTTCATTATTATTTAAAAAATACTAAGTCAGTAGGTTCAGCATATTTTGTACATAAAATAAGCGATGAATTTTTATTAGAAAATGGTAAGGATCCCAAAGAAATTTTACAAAAACTGAAAGAATTTATTGGCAACTCTATTGTAGCAGGACATAACGTTTCTTTTGATTTGAATATGATAAAAGAAAACTCTAAGCGCCAAGGGATTGAAATTGAGTTTAAAAATTATTATGACACTTTAGATTTAGCTAGAAGATTTTTGAGTTTGGACTCATATAAGTTGAGCAATATTGCTAAGCATCTTGGATTTCAAAGCGCTACTCATAGTGCTGACGATGATGTAGGAGCAACTATTGAATTATTGCAATATTTAATTAAAGAATTAAAAAAAGGAGTTGAGGAAAGAATTATGTTATGGAATAAATTCAAAACCAAGTTTATTAATATTGCTTCTAGTATTAAAAATTTTGAAAAAGAAACTGACAAACTTCGTCCGGCTGAAGTTTTGGATTTTCTATGGCAAGAATCAGGTTTGAAGGAATATTATGAAAAGGATAAAAATTCAGCTATTAGATTAAAATCATTTGAGACTTTAAAGTTATTTTTTAAGGAAAAAGATAATCCTGACTTGGACTCCAAAACTTCTTTGCAAAACCTAATTCATTTTTCTGGTTTGGTAAAAAATATTGATTTTTTGGGATTGGAGCAGGGGAAGATACCAATTGTGACAATCCATCAGGTTAAAGGCTTAGAATTTGATTATGTTTTTGTGGTTAATTTAAATGAGGGCTCTTTTCCTTTATTTAGAAGTGATAATTTAGAAGAAGAAAAAAGACTTTTTTATGTAGCTTTAACTAGAGCCAAAAAAGAGGTGTATTTATCATATAGCACCTTTAGAGAGGTGGGGGATAAAAAATATGCTTCTAGTAAAAGTCGTTTAATTGATTTGATAAATCCAGAAAATATTGCCTTAGTTTAAAAAATGTGGTATAATTTAATATATGAAAATAAACAGAAAAAAACTAATGTGTTTAACAGGGTGCTTTTTTATTTTAGCTACTCTTTTTTTTATAAAATCAAGTACTGTTTTTTCTAGTTACGAAGATCCAATTGACGAGGAAATAAAAACCTTAAATGACCAAATTCAAAGTCAAAAGAAACAATTAGAAGATATTGCTAAAAGACAGGAAGAATATGCTAAATTGATCAAGCAAAAAGGACAGGAGCAAAATACTTTGCAAAGTCAATTAGAAATACTTGATGGTCGGCTTAGTCAATCAGAATTGGAAATTGAATCTGCAACTTTAGAAGTTAGTAAAAATAATTTAGAAGTTAAAAAAATTGAAATTGATATTGTTAATAAAGAAAAGCAAATTGAAAAAGAAAAAGAACATATCTCAACTCTTCTAAAGTTGATTTATAAACAAAATCAAACTAGTCCTTTGGAGGCAATTTTGCTAAATGAATCATTGACTGATTTTATAAATCAATTAACTTATTTAGAAAATACTAATAAAGAAATTAGTGATAGCTTAAATTCGTTAAAGGATTCCAAGCAAAAATTAGATGAACAGGGAAGTGTTTTGCAGGAGAAGCAAAAAAGATTAGAAGAGTTAAAATCAGAATTGGAAAACAAAAAACAAATATTACAAGGCGAGGTCGTCCATAAAGAATTTGTTTTAACTGAAACAAAAAAATCAGAAGCTGAATATAAAAAATTGTTAGCTAAGGCTAAAAAAGAAAATGATCAAGCAATGGCTGAAATTTCATCTTTGGAAAAAACTGTTAGAGAAAAATTAGCTAAAAAAAGTGATAATGGATTAGAAGAAAGTTTAAAGGGTTTTGTTTGGCCAACTGCTAAAAATACAATTACAGCCACTTTTCATGACCCTGATTATCCTTTTAGAAAAAGCATTGGTGAGCATTCTGGCGTTGATATTAGAGCAGCTCAAGGCTCAACTTTGAAGGCAGCAGCAGCTGGCTATGTAGCTCGCGTTAAATTTGACGGTAGCACTGCTTATGCTTATATTATGATTATTCATGCCGAAGGTTTTTCAACTGTTTATGGACACATCTCTGGAGTTTCTGTTTCTCAAGATGAGTATGTTAGTGCTGGCCAAATTATTGGTAGAACTGGTGGAACTCCTCGCACAGCTGGTTCGGGGGCTTTCTCAACTGGGCCTCACCTTCATTTTGAGGTGAGAAAAGATGGTATTCCGGTTAATCCTTTAAATTATTTACCTTAAAGAGCTTAAAGGTTTATAAAAAGACAGTTATAAGAACTGTCTTTTTTTGTGTTTTAGCTTGTTTTTTTATTGTTTTTTTGGTATAATACATTAATATTTACTTTATAATTAAATACAAATAAATGAAATTTAATTTTGAAAAAAATATATTTAATACTAAAAAAGAGAATAGAAAAGATAATAATACTCCTGAAAAACAAGAAGAAAACTTGATTGATTTTTTTTCTGAGTCATATAAAGAAGAAGTTTTACCAATAATTGAAATAATCAAGCCAGATGATATGCCCTTAGAGGAATATCAAGAACAGGTAAAAGAAGATCTTTTAGAAACTATAAAACAAAATCAATTAGCTAGAAAAAAAATTGTGAGTAGTCCAGAGGAAATGACTAAAGAAGCTAAAGAGGCCTTAATGTCAAAATTAAAGGCTGTTTTAGAAGATAGTCGTAACTATGAATTAAAGAAAAAGCCTGACCCGGAATTAGTAAAAAAAGCTAAAATAGCTTTGTTATACGAAGATGATTTGAGTGATTTTGAAAAATATTTTTCTAAAAATTCAAATTTAAAAAATCTAAATATAAGAGATTTAAAAAATTATATTGTCGGTTATGAAAAAGAATTTAAGTTTACTGAATCAGATATTAATTCTTTATTAAAAACCAAATTTTCTAAAAGTTTATCTAGTTCGCAAAATGATATTGTCAATTATTTAAGTGATGATTATGGTTCTATACGTTCTCTTCCTGAATCATTAGCAAGCGCACTAATTCAATCTCAAGAAGGAAAGGGAGGAGTCAGTTATTTAAATTATATTTTAGAATCAGGATTTAAAATTGCTGAAAACAAAAAATATAGCAATACTTGTTTGGAACAATTATTAGCAAGTAA
>CAYYLI010000047.1:0-4785 GCA_964472595.1 uncultured Gammaproteobacteria bacterium
GATTTTTTTGCTTTAAGTTTTTTTTATAATTTGATATAATTATATTATGAATATTGAATATGAAGCTACATTTATACCAGTTGATAAAGAAGATGTTAGAAAACGACTAAGAGGGGTTGGAGCTGAATTGATCAAAGAAGAATTCTTGCAAAAAAGAATATGTTTTGAATTGCCCAAAGGGCATGAAATTAAAGGAGCTTGGCTCAGAGTGAGAGATGAGGGTGATAAAATAACGATGAGTTTAAAGATTGTTGATGGCGATAAAATAATTAATCAAAGAGAAACACAACTTGTGGTTGATAATTTTTCTGAAGCAGTTAGTTTTTTAAAGATGATAGGTTGTAAACAGAAGGCTTACCAGGAAACAAAAAGAGAAACTTGGTCGCTTAATGGTGTTTGTATTACTATTGATGAGTGGCCATTTCTGGAACCTTTTGTGGAAGTCGAGGGAGAGTCGGAAGATCAAGTTAGGGGCGCGGTCAAGAAAATAGGCTTTGATTATTTAAAGGCTAAATTTTGTTCAGTTGATGTCTTGTATAGTGAAAAATATGCTTTTCCTCCAGAGCATTTTAACCATAATGTGAAGCAGTTGAATTTTGAAATGAAAAATCCCTTTGTTTAACCAGGTTTTATTGAGATAATTTATTTTTTAAAAGGATTTGCCTATTGACAATCGTCTATTATTCGTCTATAATATGTCTATAGAGTATAAGAAAAATATATGTTTAAACCTCAATATACAATTTCTAATAGATTATTGAATAATATTAAAAAAGTTACAGAAATTATCACTGATTTAAATAATCGGAGGTTTTCCGATATAGTTTTATTAGAATTTGAAAAAAGAGCCAGAGAAATATCAACCTATTCTTCTACTAGTATCGAAGGCAATCCTTTGCCACTTACGGACGTAAAAATGATCTTAAAGAATAAACCAGAGAATATTCGTGATACCGAGAGAGAGGTTTTAAATTACAATAAAGCTTTGTTGGAGTTAAATAGCTTTTTAAAGTTAAAAAATAAAAAATTTAATTTAGATTTAATTTTAGACATTCAAAAAAATGTTACTATTGGTTTAATTGAAAAATATCGTTGCGGAAAGGTAAGAGATGAGGCAGTATTTGTCAATGATCCAAAAATTGGGCAAACAGTTTATTTACCTCCAGATCACTCCGATGTTTTATTATTGTTAAATGATCTTCTTGATTTTATTAACAAAAACGAAAACATAATTGACCCTTTGATTTTGGCTGGTATTTTTCATAAACAATTTGTAATTATTCATCCTTTTATTGATGGCAATGGTCGTAGTTCTCGCTTGGCAACCAAAATATTATTAGCAAAAATGGGTTTAAATAACTTTAATTTGTTTAGTTTTGAAAATTATTATAATAAAAATGTAGGTAAATATTTTCAAGAAGTTGGGGTTTTGGGAAATTACTATGATATAAAAGATAAAATTGATTTTACCTCTTGGTTAGAGTATTTTACAGATGGTATAATAGATGAATTATTGAGAGTTGGTAAAGAATTGGAGCGGGAAAGTTTTTCACCAGAACAAGAGTTGAAAGATTATCATATAACAATTTTGGATTATATAAAAAAGAATAATTATATAAGTGATAGGATTTATGCCAAATTAACTGACAGAGCTAAGCCTACAAGAAACTTAGATTTTAGAAAATTAATAAATTTGGGTATGATTGAAAAAAATGGAAAAGGCAAAGCAACATATTATAAATTAAAAAATAATTAAAAATTTATGAAAAAAATAACATTATTATCTTTTATTCTTATTTCAGTTTTCTTTCTGTCAGCTTGTTCTAAAAATAATGACGAAAATGTGCTTATTGATAATAATCAAAAAGAAAGTGAGGAAGTTAATAAAGCTATTCGGCCTGAAGATGCTTTATATATTATTGATGGCGTCTCTTACCAATTAAATAATGGAGAAATAGAGGTTTCTGAAATTCCTGGTTCAGCCACCAAAACAAAAGTAAAGATATTTTCTAGCGACAAAATTTTTGATATTAATAAAGATGGGCAAGATGATTTCGCGGTTATTTTAACTAGAGATCCAGGCGCTAGTGGCACTTTTTATTTTATTTCCTTGGCTCTTAGTTCCGCTAATGGTTTTGTTGGCACTAACTCTATTCTTTTAGGTGATAGAATTGCTCCGCAGAATGTCAATATCAAGGACGAGCAAATCGTTGTTAATTATGCTACCCGTTATCCGGGTGATAGCTTTGATGTTAAACCATCTTTTGGTGTTTCAAAGTATTTCTTTTTAGCTGATAATGAATTGAAAGAAGATATTAAAAAATAATAAGTATAATTAATTTTATTTCTATTGACAAATATGAAAAGTATTGATATAGTTATCTATTCTCAATTGCACATTCAAATATAAAAAATAATTAGTATACAGAAATATTCACAAAAAAAAGAAAAATGAAAAAATTATTAGAAGAAAAAAAGCCTCAAATTCTTCGGGCTATTAAAGAAATGGAAGAAAGAAAGCATCCGCAAACCAGATTTGAAACAGTTTCTTTTTTGATCACAGAATCAAAAACAAACTTTCCTATTTGTTTTTTTATGGAGAGCGATGAAAGTACTGTTGAGGTTGTTGATTGTCCAGCCGAGAAAGCAGATTTTTTGACAAAAGATAATAACGCCGTTATTTTTTATTGTGGAAATTCCAATTCTGATTGGAATGCTTTAGAAAGAAAATTGGCCAAAAGAATTATTAAAACTTCTGCTTTAGATTTTCGCGATTTTGCCGAAATTTCTATTTCAGTTTTTGGAGCAAACAAAGAGGAGTCAATTTTTCTTTCCATTTTTATTGCTTCTATCATTTTTTCTACTACGGTGGAAAAAATAATTGAGAGTATGGATGAAAAAAATATTCCTCCAAGGATTAAAGATAAAACTTTTTATCTTTATGATTATTTAGAAAATAAAAATAAAGAAACAAAAAATCTTTTTTTTGAAGATCTCGATTTAATTTAAAATACAAGCCAGAAAACAACTAAACAGTTGCTCTTTCTGGCTTTTTTAATTTTCAAATTTGTATGGTATAATATAAATATTGTAATAAAAGATTGAAAATGATAATATTATCATTAATATGCCTTTAAATTTACCAAATAACAATCTAAATACCGGTTTTAATTCTCGTCCCATCCCTGCAAATTTGGGTTCTTTAAGGAGCTCAAATTCTTTGCCAGGCAGAACTATTACCCCAGGCTCTCCACTTAACAGAAAAACTTCTCCACGCAAAAGCGTTTTAGATCAAGTTGATATTAGCAAGGTTGGTAAAGGTTATTTGATGACTGAAGGAACTTATGGTACCAATTCTGGCGTCAAAAGATTTAATGGACTCAAAGGTCAATTAGCTAAAGTGAGACATGAGGGCCGACGCTCTGTTACCAAAAATTTGTCTCACAAAAATATGGAACAAATGCATGATTTATTGGCTGGGCCAATTTCTCGCAGTGCAGTTTCTTCCGGAACCTATATTAGCCGACGTGATAGAATTGAAATAATGAAAAAATCAAGAGAACTAGCTAAGCAGGCTGACAGTGGTTTTACTCGTGAAGACCGTAAAGATTTGCTTAAAATAGTTGATAGTATGCGCAAGCAATATCGTGATAGTCTATTTAATAATGAAGATGATAGCAATCCTCATCTATAAAATATGTTTATAAAAAGAAAAAACAAACTTTCAGGTAATACCAAAAATTTTTCTAGCAAAATACTGCTAAAGTTTTTTAGTTTAAAAATATCTTTCCGTCCCCACAATCTAAAAGAAAGAGATTATTTGCGCTCCAAAGAAATTATTAAAAAAGGCGATTTGATTTTGGTAGGGGACTTTAAATCTATTTCTGGATTATTTATTGGTAAATATTTTACTCATTCTTTATTGTATATTGGGCGAGGAGCCTGTATTCATGCCGGACCTAAGGGCGTTAGTAAAATATTGTTTAAAGAAATATTTAAAAAATATGATACTTGCATGATACTTCGGCCTAATATTTATTTGGCTTATGATGATGTAGTGGAAAAAGCTATCAGATTTGCCAAAAAACAAGTGGGCAAACCTTACGACATCTTTTTTGAAGCTGATAATAGTAGCTATTTTTGTACCGACTTAATTAATGATTCTTTTTTTCAAGCTGGCTTTGATACCGGAGTGAGGAATAAAGAGGTTAACAAAAAGGGTTTAATAAATGTTTTTGGTCGAATAAAAAAGGCGGCTCGCGCCGACCATTTTTTAAGAGCTAATTTTTCAAAAGTTTTTATTTCTCGTGATATTGAAAATAGTAAAAATATTTTTTCTTTTAGTAAATTTTTTAAGAAACAACTTCACAAAATTTAATTTTCTATAATTTCAAAACTTTCTATAATAAGCTCCTTATCTAGGGGGCTTTTTTGTTCTAGGGTGAAGGTGACTTTGGCTACTAAGGCAATGTGCCCGTCTTCATAAGAAACAATAACTTCTTGGTCGCTTATAAAATCAAGCGAGGTTAAATAAAATTTACCTCCCAAAACTTCTTTTTCGGGTGATAATTGAGAAATATTATCTTCTAGATATTTGACTACCAAGTTTTGTCTGTTTATTAATTCTTCGCTTAGATTTGATTCGTCCATAATTCCTAGATCAATTTCTTGTGTTTCTTTATTATTGTTTTCCTTGGAACCTAAAGACTTTACTAAGAAGAAAATTAGAACCAAGACAATTAATCCAAAAATTACCCATAAAATTAGATTTTTTTTGTTCATAAA
>CAYYLI010000048.1:0-4625 GCA_964472595.1 uncultured Gammaproteobacteria bacterium
ATTAAATTATACCTTATTTTTTAGAATATAACAATAACCACGCCATAGTCCGACAACTTGGCAACACTTTTTATTTCAATAAATTTATTCTCAACCCACAATAAGCAACAACACAAACAAAAAATTTTTATTTCATCACCCAAATAAAAATTAAAACACTTTTCACTCTTCCCAAAAAATCTCAATTATACTATAATATAACTACATTAAAAATTAAGATTAAATACATGAAAAAAACACTTTTTTGGGTTCTATCCCTAATATTTTTGTTGCCTCTAGCTGGAAATGCTGCCACCGAATTTAAACCCGGCTTTCTTATCAGTGATAGCGAACTCCTAAACTACAATTCCATGTCAGCTAGCCAAATTCAAAACTTTTTGGAAAAACAAAATAGCTATTTAGCTACCTACACTAGCACCAACGCCTATGGCACCACAAAATCAGCCGCTGAAATTATATATGAAGCTAGTGCTAAAAATTATGATATCTCCTACAACAGCAAAACCGGAATCTACACTTGCGACGATAATACTATTTTAGGAGAAAAATTAATTGAATCAGAAGTGGCTAGTAAATGTAAAAGTATTACTACTGTTAACCCCAAATTTCTTTTAGTTCTACTGCAAAAAGAAACTAGCTTAATAGAAAACTCCAACCCTTCGTCCTTTAGACTTGATTTTGCAACTGGCTATATGATTTACGATGGTATGATAACCTGTAGTCCTTACGACCCTTGCTATAGGTTTAAAGGTTTTGGCAAACAAGTAAATAGCGCTGCCCTACAATTTCGCTACTACATGTTAAATCCACAAAAATATAATTACAAAGCTGGAAATACTTACACCTTCAAAAATCAATACGGCACTATCTCAAGCGCTCAAACAGAAGTCTATATTGAAAACAATGCTACCGCCGCTCTATACAATTACACTCCCCACGTCTACAACGGCAACTATAATTTCTGGAAATTATGGAATAGATATTTCCCAACTCAAGGCTATACCGAAGGAACAATTTTGAAAATAGGCTCCGACTATTACTTAATTCAAAATGGCATGAGCCGCAAATTTGCTAGCAAGAGCGTTTTAGCTTCCCGCTTTGATCCCAATAAAGCCATTGAAGTTTCCGCTTCCGCTTTAAACGCCTACACTGAGGGGGCTCCTATTAAATTCTCCAACTACTCAATAATCATGGCCCCAGACGGAAAACTATATCTATTAGTTGACGGTAAAAAAAGAATGTTTGCCAAAGATGCTTTCAAAGCTTTAGGATATAATATTGAGGAAATCATGACTGCTTCCTGGCAAGATGTAAACTCCTACGCTGATGGTAAAGAAATCACCGTCGCTACCGCCTATGCTACTGGTGCACTACTGCAAAACAAAAAAACTGGTGGCGTTTACTGGGTAGAAGATGACAGCAAGGCTCCACTGATTGATAAAATATTTTTAAGCACCAAATTTAAAGGTAAGAAAATAACAGCGGTAGATGAAAAAGTTTTGGAAAAATTTCAAACCATTTCTCCAGTTAAATTCAACGACGGTGAAATTCTTAAATCGGCCAGCTCCCCTTCAGTTTTCTTAATTGAAAACGGACAAAAACGTCCCTTTATTAGCGGTGAAGTTTTTGAAGGCTTGGGCTATAAATGGTCAAATATAATTTTGGTATCTGATAAAATTTTAGATCTATATACTAACGGCTCAGCCATCTCCGAAGTTATTGAACAATAATATGATTATATCAGCCTACATAACACCACACTCCCCTATTCTCATTCCCAATATTGGGAAACAAAATAGCACAGTTTTAGAAAAAACTAGCGAGTCTTTTAATGTTATAAAAAAAGAATTACTAACTCAAAATTTGGATACCATTATAATTATTTCACCGCACAAAAAAAATAATCCCGACATTAGTTTAAATAATCATTTTGATATTTTAGTGAACTTTGAAGAGTTTGGTGATTATTTGAGCAAAATTAATTTAGAGGGTGATATGAGCTTAGCCTATAAAATCAAAGAGTCTTTAGAGCCTGATTTTTTTCTAAACCTAGAGGCCGATAAAAAAGCTGAGTACGGCGCCAACATCCCATTATACTTATTACTCTCAGAAAACAATCAAAAACTTAAAGATTTTAAAGGTAAAGTTTTAATTATTAATACTTCCCTGGAAAAAGATTTAAGTCATCATTTTGAAATTGGTCAAAAAATGTATACAGAATTACAAAAAAGCGAAAAAAGAATTGCTCTAATTGCTTCGGGTGAATTATCCCATTGTTTAAGCCGTAATGCTCCGGGTGGTTTTTTCCAAAAAGCCAATCTCTTTGATGATAAAACTATTGAAAATCTGAAAAAGGGTCGAGATGGCATGGAAAATATTTTAAATGGTGACTCTAAATTAGCTCTAGAGGCTAAAGAATGTGGACTAAGACCCATAACCTTGATGCTTGGAATAATTAGCGAATTGCAATTCTCGCCTGAAACTCTCTCCTATCAAAAAGATTTGGGCGTTGGTTATTTGAGCATGAAAATGGGAGTTAAGGAGAATAAGTCTTAATTAAAGTATTAAAAATATGGATGATATTAAAAGTATATTTCAGAATAAGGCGCCAGCTAAAAAAGCTCCAGCTTATCAATGGCAGGATTTGGCGCTAAGGGTTATCAAAGAATTGTCCGTGCCCGATTTTAAGCGTTCTTCTGTTTTTAAAGCCTGTCGCGACTATAATCAGGCTATTATTCTTCAAGCCTTGACAGATACCCGTGAATTATGTCAAACTGGTCAGAAGTGGCAATACTTCTTTAAAGTATTAAGCCCCAAAAAAGACGATAATTTTAAATTTAAAACTTTTAAAAAATAATGTTAGAAATAGTAAAACACCCCAATGAAATACTTAGACGCAAATCCAAGAGCATTGATCTAAATGAGGTCTCTAAAGAAGATTTTAAAAAATTAATTTCTGAAATGTCAGAAACCATGTTGAAAAAAGATGGTGCTGGATTAGCTGCTCCTCAAATCGGACAAAATATCCGAGTTATTGTGGTAAATAAAGGTGAAAAGGTCTTGGCGATGATCAATCCTGAAATTACAAAAAAATCTTGGGCTAAAGAAACTGATCAAGAAGGTTGTCTTTCAGTTTTAAATAAAAAAGGAGAAATATATTATTTACCAGTTTCTCGTCACAAAAAAGTTTCTTGTGTGTATTTTGACGACAAAGGAAAAAAGAAAAAAATAGAAGCCGAAGGATTATTAGCTAGAATTTTGCAACACGAGATTGATCACTTGGACGGTATTTTGTTTATAGACAGAGCTGAAATAGAAAAAAATTAAAATTATGGAGAAAAAAATTCGCACAATTTTTATGGGCACACCAGAATTGGCTGCCAGCGGACTGAAGGCACTTTTAACAAGTGGTTTTTTTGATATCTCGGCCGTGATAAGCAAAGTTGACTCTTGCTCTGGTAGAAATATGCAGATAAATAAATCAGCTGTAAAATTATTAGTAGAAAAATATAATAAAGAAGCTAAGGACGTTATAAAAATATTACAACCAGAAAAAATTAAAGAGATTTTGGAAGATATAAAAAAAATTGAGCCAGAATTAATTGTAGTAATTGCTTATGGAAAAATATTACCCAAAGAAATTTTAGCCATACCAAAATATGGCTGTATAAACATCCACGCCTCCCTATTACCTAAATACCGAGGTTCAGCTTGTATTGCCGGCGCCATTTTAAACGGCGACAAAAAAAGCGGAATCACAATTATGAAAATGGACGAAGGTATGGACACGGGAGATATTATTGAAAAGTTAGAAATTGAATTAGAGGCGCAAGAAAACTCAACTACTTTAATGGAAAAAACTATTGCCCTATCATCGGAAAAAATAGCTGAGATTATTAAAAAATATATTGAAGGAAAATTAATTCCACAAAAACAAAATGAAGCCGAAGCAATTTATGTAAAAATGATTAAAAAGGAGGATGGACATTTGGATTTTAAAAATGACAGCGCTGAGACAATTGAAAGAAAAATTCGCGCCTACTACCCTTGGCCAGGAACCTATGCTTTTATTGAAAAAGAAGACTTGCCAAAAACAAAATTATTATTTAAAATACAGGAGTCCAAGCAGGAATTTATAGCTAATAAAGATTATCTTCCTGGGCAAATTTTTGAGCATAATGGTAATTTAGCTATAATGTGTCAGGATTTAGCCATACTACCCGTAAAAGTCCAATTAGAGGGCAAAAAAGCCCTATCAAGTGCTGATTTCCTCAAAGGTAACGCTTGGATTATTGGTAAAAGACTAAAGTAAACGCTTTCAAGCGTTTTTTTGTTAAGTTCAACAAGTAATTCTTGATAAAAACCAATAAAATTAGGCTTAAAAATAGATATTGACTTACTTGTACATTATGATATACAAGTAAACAATTTTATTTGTATACTATAATATACAAATAAATATTCCGCCTATATTGATTATCAATCAATAAATATATTTTATACTTGCCAAAAATGAAAATATCATTTAGAATATGGAAATAATTACGGTCTCTTCGTCTAACGGTTAGGACGCCAGGTTCTCATCCTGGTAATAGGGGTTCGATTCCCCTAGAGATCACCAAAAA
>CAYYLI010000049.1:0-4475 GCA_964472595.1 uncultured Gammaproteobacteria bacterium
TCTTGTCTAGATTTTCTGACATAGTCGTCGACTAATTCCTGCAAATTGCCTATAATTTATCAATTTTTAAACAAATTTGTAAGAACTTTTTAATTATTATCACCATAAATGGTGCAGTTGGATAATCCAACTCTGTTTATATTTTACATTCCAAGACCTTAAAAGTCAAGGAGTCAAAATAATCAATTATTCAGCCGGAGTTTCTTCAGTAGTAGTTTCGTTAGTAGCTTCTTCCACTGGAGCAACTTCTTCTGGAGCAATCTCTTCCGCGACAGCATTTTCTACTGGAGCAGCTTCAGCCGCAGCTTTAGCTTCGGCTTCGGCTTGTTTTTTAGCTTCTTCAGCTGCCTTAGCGTCTTCTATTTTTTTCTTTTCTTTTTCAACTTTTTCAGCTTTTCTTTTGTTTGGAGTTCCAACTTTTGAACTTTTTTCTTTTTTACCTTCAATAATTTTCTTTTCAATTAAAAGATTGTTAACAGAAGGAGTCATAGCAGAACCTTGGCTAATCCAATGTTTAACGCGATCAGCTTTAATAACAAGCTCCTTGCTATAGGGATTGTATGAACCCAAAATTTCTAAAGCGCGTCCATATGGATCTCTTGATTTTTCTGAGATGATAATTCGAAACATTTTCTTGTTTGTCTTACCAACTTTTGCTAATTTGATTGTAAGCATAATTTTCTTCTTTAACTTATATTAATTAAATTCTTTTAGATATTACCTAAATATCTTTAAAAAGTCAATAATCGGCTAATTATTAGAATTGAGGCTTTTTGAAGAACGGTTTTCTGTCTCTTTTTTGATCAAAAGAGCCATTTCTGTCATTTCCTCGACTTCCTCCACCAAAACCGCCATTTTGTGATTCACCTTTTTTGTCAACCCATAAATGCTCGTTTTCTGGCAAACCTTTCATGGTCAAATTGATGCGTCCTTGAGAGTCAATTTCCTTGATTTTGACCTGAACCATGTCTCCGATATTAATTAAATCAGAGGGTTTATCAATTCTGTAAGGAGCTAATTCGCTAACATGAACCATGCCATCTTGATTGCCAGCTAATTGAACAAAAGCGCCAAAATCCATCAAGCGCACAACTTTTCCAGCGAAAATTTCGCCAGCTTCAAATTCACGTACGATATCTTTGACCATTTTTTCAGCGATTTTTCCTTTTTCAGCATTAGTTGAGCAGATCAACACTAGACCATCATCTTCAATATCAATTGAAACTTCAGTTTCTTCAATAATTTTATTGATAATTTTTCCTCCTGGGCCAATAATTGCTCCAATTTTTTCTGGGTTAACTCTAAAGCTAATAATTCTTGGGGCATAAGGCGAAAGTTCTGGATTTGGTTCAGCTACCTCATTATTTAAAACTCCAAGTACTTGATTCAAAGCTTCACGTCCTTGGGTTAATGTTTTGTGAATAATTTCTTTAGTTAAACCATCAGTCTTGGTATCAAGTTGAATAGCAGTTAAACCTTCTTTGGTACCAGTAATTTTGAAATCCATACCACCTTTTCCATCTTCTAGATCTTGGATGTCAGTTAGAACTTCCCAGCGACTCATATCTTCGTTAGAAGCAAGTCCCATAGCTATTCCACCGACATGACTTTTAATTGGAACACCAGCATTCATTAAGGCTAGAGATGAACCACAAGTAGCACCCATAGAAGAAGATCCATTGGAGCCCAAAGTTTCACTAACAACTCTAACAGTATAAGGGAAGTCTTCCTTTTTAGGGATGACTGGCATTAAAGCTTTTTCCGCTAAAGCACCGTGTCCAATTTCGCGACGACCAGTTCCACGTAGTGGACTAGCTTCTCCAACTGAATATGGAGGGAAGTTGTAGTGATGCATATATCTTTTTTTGCTTTGGCCTTCAATTCCTTCCAAAGATTGTTCCATTCCAGGAGCACCCAAGGTCACAATTGATAAAACTTGAGTTTCGCCACGAGAGAATAATCCAACACCGTGATTTCTGGGTAAAATTCCAGTATCAGCTGACAGTGGTCTAATTTGATTTAAAGCTCTACCGTCAACTCTTCTTTTGTCGTCTAAAATAGCGCGAGTTATTTCAGCGTCAACCATTTTTTCTACTAGAGATTTGATAGCATAAGATCTATTAGCTTTATCAACATTTTGTTCAAATAAATATTCATCTAAACTTTCCTTAATAACTCTAACAGCCATTTTTCTTTCGCTTTTGGTGTAGTATATTTGATTGAATAAATTTGGGGCAATATTTTTTTGCAACCATTCCTTGGCCACTTCCAACATTTTTTCCTTTTCTTCTTTAGCTTTAGCTTCCTCCGGGCTAACTAATTTTTTTGTTTCAGTTTTGATTTTGGCTGGAACTTCTTTTTGTAAATTTTTAATTATTTCAATTACTTCTTGTAATTTTTCTTGTCCTTGATTAATAGCATCTTCAATAATGCTTTCTGGAATTTCGTTAGCACCAGCTTCAATCATGATAGCTTTCTTTTCAGTTCCAGCTACGATTAAATCCAAGGAGCTCAAAGCTTGTTGTTCGTAGGTTGGGTTGAAAACAAATTGATTTTCAATCAAAGCAACTCTAATTCCACCAATTGGACCGCGCCAATCAATACCAGAAATACTTAGGGCGGCTGAAGCAGCTACTAATGATACCACATCGTAATCGTTTTCTCCGTCAACTGATAGTACGGTTACAATTAATTGCACATCTTTTCTTTCATCATCATTGAAAAGGGGGCGAATAGAGCGGTCAATCATACGTCCAGTTAAAATTGATTGATCGGTTGGACGACCTTCACGTTTTACCCAGCGAGAACCTTTAATGATTCCAGCTGCGTATAATTTTTCTTCAAATTCTACCATTAAAGGGAAGAAATCAATACCTTCTCTTTCACTTTTGGATTGAACTACTGTCGCCATAACGACAGTATCTCCATACTGTACCAAAACAGAAGCATCAGCTTGTTTGGCTAGTTTTCCGGTCTTAATAGTTAGGTCCTTGCCCAACCATTTACCGCTTATAATTTTTTCTTCGTTCATACATTTGATTTTCTAAACCTTAAATTAAAGCACTGTATTTAATACAGTTCTCAGTATTTAAGGTCTAGAAAAATTAATTATTATTAAATTACCTTTTGGTATTTAATTTATTTTTCTTATTATAATTATTATAGTTGGCTATTAAAAATTTAGGATCTTGTGCTAAATCAATAAAATCATCAGCCTCGTCGATTAAACGAGAAGATGTAGTTTTAGCAAAAGACATTACTTCTACTAGGCAACCTTTATTATTTTGTAAGTAGGAAAGTAGGGGTAGGAAATCGCCATCTCCAGAAACGATTACGATAACGTCTAGCTTGTCCGCTAATTTAACAGCATCAATAGCTAGCCCGACATCCCAATCAGCTTTTTTGGCACCACCGGCAAAAATTTGTAGGTCTTTAATTTTCACTTCATATCCAGCTTGGACTAGAGCATCCAAAAAGGGTGTCTCTTCTTCGCTTTCTGTCCTTATAGCATAAGCAGTCGCCCGAATAAGTTTTCGGCCAGCGACTGCTTGCTTTAGGATTTCTTGAAAATTGACTTTTTTACCAAACAAATTCTTAGCAGAATGATACATGTTGGCGATATCCACCAATACTCCGACTCGTTGTTCTTTATGTTTGATCATAGTTTTATTTTATTCTATTTCTTCGTCTTCTTGAGCTATCATTTTTTCTAGTTCAGCTTCTTTCAACTTTTTTTCTTCTTCATCTTGAATCATTTTGTTAGCTATTTTTAGTTTTAATTTTTTAGCTAATTCTACAAATGCTTGTTCGTCTTCTTTTTGTAAGTATTTTAGTAAGCGTCTTCTTTCAGCTACTTTACGTAGTAAACCGCGACGAGAAGAGAAGTCATGTTTATGTCTTTTTAAGTGTTCTGTTAATTCTTCAATCTCAGCAGTCAAAATAGCGATTTGAACTTGAGATGAACCAGTATCATTCGGATGAGTTTGATACTTTTTAATAATTTTTTCCTTTACTTTTTTTTCTAACATTTTTTTGTCCCCATCCGAGAGAAAGCTTAAAGCTAAAAACCAAGATAGGGTTTCTTAATTATATAAATATCTAAAAGATATTAGATTTTGTTTATTTTTTTCTGTAAGCGTGATTTCTTGCGAGAAGCGGTATTTTTTTTGATAATACCTTTTTTAGCCATTTTATCAATAGCTTTAACAACTTGGTTAAAATCTTTCTTAACAGCAGTATCTTTGGCCTCAATTTGTTTTTTAGTCTTTTTGATAAGGTCTTTGGTCTTGACTTTAACTAAATTGTTTTGAGCCTGTCTTTTTACGCTTTTTCTTAATTCTTTTTTAGCAGATTTCTTATTTGGCATATTTTTATTATTTTAACCCCCGAAAGAGAGGATTATTATTGTTTTTATAAATTAAATTGGTCGGGGTGGCGGGACTCGAACCCACGATCTCCTGGTCCCAAACCAGGCG
>CAYYLI010000050.1:0-4386 GCA_964472595.1 uncultured Gammaproteobacteria bacterium
TGAGCATTATTAGAATTATTTTTTTCAAACAGATCTAAAATTAACTTGGTTAATTTGGGATGTAAATTATCGTCAAATTCATCAATAAATAAAACTTTACCATTTTCAATGGTGTCAATAATCGGCCCCAGGATAGAAAAAAATTTTTGAGTGCCTAAAGATTCTTGCCCAATATTAATTTTACCCTTCCCTATTATTTGATTATCTTTATTATATTTATTATGAAAAAAAGAAATAGTACTAAATTCGCCTGGTATATCTTTAGATTCTGGAAACATCCTACTTTTTTCCAACTCAGATAACTCAACCTTTTCCACTGAAATGTCTTCAATTGAAAAATCAGCTTTTTTCAAAAAAGCTAGCACCTTTTGCAAATTTTCCGAATTATCCTTAATTAAATTAGTGGTATACTTATTATAATTATTTTTACTAGGACTACCTAAAAAATTAAGATTATTTGAAAAAGAACCAACTATTTCAATAGCTAATTTATTATTCCACTGTGAAGCAGCTGATAAAAACAAAACTTCTTTTCTGGTTTTTTCTTTAACATCCTTACTATCCTTTAAAGATCCAAACAATTTAATCTCTTGTCCTTTTCTGGATAAATGAATTTTTTCTTTATCATTAGAGAGAAGTTCAACTAAATTTTCTTCAACAATTACATCTTTTAAAAATGAGAAATTATATAAAAAAGTCTTTTTGTCCAAAACAAAAACAACTTCAAAAAATATTGGCTTTTGTTCTTCATCTGAGAATAAAAATGGGAAATAGGGTAAAGAAGATAAACCCTCTGAGCCAATGTTAGAAGATTTTAGTATAAGATTTTTAAAAATAGCTAAAGCTTGAAACAAAGTGCTTTTGCCAGAAGCATTTGGGCCATATATTAAAGAGGTCTTCAATAGATTGTGCTCACCCCTAGAAAAGGTATGAGAGTTTTTTCTAGAAGACATGGAAAAAGTAGCTTTATCTTTAAAAATTTTAAAATTCTCTAAAGAGAACTCAATAATCGAAAAATTCATACAATTATATTACTTAAATTAATATATTATAATTATACACAAAAAACGGAAATATTGCAAGTATTGCAAATAATTTACATATTTAGCAACAAAATAAGCTATTTTTTAAAAAATAGCTCTTTTTATTTTAATTAAAGTTTTAGCATTGTCTTTATTAATAAAATAAAACCTAATATTATTTATAGCAAAAAAACAACTAGTTACAATTTGTAACCAGTTCAATTCCCCTTTTTCTGCTAATATTTTCTAATAACAAAAAGAGCTATTTTACATAGCTCTTTTTAAATAAATAAAATGAATTAATTATTTCTCCTCTATCATCTCTTTCAAAGCCTTTGTAGCCCGGTGTAATAGCACCCTAATATTCATATTCTTCTTACCAGTGATATCAGCTATCTCATCCAAAGACAAATCGTTAACAAAACGCATAATCAAAACCTCCCGATATTCATTTTTTAAATCCATTATCTTGAGCATCAGTTTTTCATAGTCCCCTTTATCACTAATTTCCCCTGCTAAATCATATTCTTCATCAATCACATCAATTTTATTATTTTCATCATCCAGAGACAAAGTATCGGGGCGACTATTTCTATAATGATCAATAATAACATTACGGGCAATCTTATAGACCAAGGCCCTAAGTGTAGCACAATCTTTTATGCCATTTTTCTGAATATGCTCCCAAGTTTTCAAAAAAACCAAAGACGATAAATCACTAGCATCGTCCTTTTTGCCAATTTTAAAATAAATAAAGCGATAAATATCGTCAATATTTTTATCATAAAAATCTTCAAAAGCCTTGGTATCCTTGTTTTTTAAGCGCTCTTGCAGACTTTTTTCTTTAATTTTTTTGTTTATATTTAAGTCCATTGTAGTTTGAAATTGCTTGTTTTAAGTAGCCAAAAAACAAAATATAGAGCCAGGCCACTCTTTGAACATATATTAGCATAGATTTCTAATAAAAACAAGGTTGACCAGATGCTATTATTGGTATAATATATAGGTATATTTAGCTTAAGTCTTAATATATGGAGAAAGAAATTATCAAAAAAGAAGACAAAAAAGAAAAGCGATCTGATCGCCAAATTTGGTTATCGGTTTCCGAGACTGCCAAATTAGCTGGGGTTGATAACAAAACTATTCGGCGCGCTATCAAAGACAAGCGCATTAAATACAAGGTTTTTGAAAATCGCTACGCCATTCGCCTCTCTTCCCTAATTGAATTCGTTCATGGAGCCAAAAAAATACGAAATAAGTTTTTTACTCATGGCCTAGGACAATACGTTGATACTTTCAAAAAAACTTTTATCACTAAACAATAATTTTTAAAATAATTCCAAAAAGTTCTGATTATATAACAATAGAAAAGGCTTCCTGACGGAAGCCTTTTTATTTGATTTTACTTTTTTATTGTTTATCTTCCTTTATTCCAGCTATTTTCCGGAGAGCTATTAAAGCTAACCAAGAAAAGAAATAAATTACCCCAAAAAAAGCTAAAGACATACCAAATAGAAATAAGGCAAAACCACCATTGAATAATATGGCAGAAAAAAGAGCCCAAAGAATAATTATCCCAATCCCGGAAACGGAATATGACATATTGGCTATTTTTTGAACATAATATCTTCTTCTAGCTTTAGCTCCAAAACCTTCAAATTTTTTTGGTATCAGATTCATTCTTTTTTTAATATAAAAATGGGAGAAAGAATAAGCTGAAATATGAAAGCAAAAAATTAATCCTAAAATTAATTTTATGAATAATGATTCAATATATATTTCACCATTATCTACTTTTATACCCACGGAATAGTAATAAAAAGCAAAAAAGTAAGCCAAGTTCAAAAAAACAAAAAATAATAATTTTCTTTTTTCTCTTCCGGTAAAAACCAGCCAAAAAATGAATAATATAGCCATAGAAGAAATAGCTAATAAATCATCTATCAAGCCTCCGTAGAAAACATTATCGCCCATAATAATATTATTTGAAACATTATTATAGAGCGTCAGCTTCAAAATACCAAGCACGGCTAGCATCCCGATAATTGATAAAATAAAATAATTTAAATAATTGAGAGAACGATCTCTCTTTTTGCCAACTCGTTTAGAGCTGGTTTTGGCCTGAACTTTGGCCGGACCCTGTGTTTTCATCTTTAAACATTTTAGGTTAATATTATATATATTGAATATCTTTTTAAAAGAACTTTAATATTTATTTATATAATAAAAAAATAAATTAATCAAGTGGATAAACAAAAAGCGCCGGTATTTACCGACACTTTTTGAAATATAGAGACTTTTCTCTAAGATAATTCTTTTAACAATTAATCTTACAAAATAGCATCTTTAGCAGCTTTTGAAACTTTGAATTTCACAACTTTTTTAGCTGGAATATTGATTTGTTCACCAGTTGCAGGATTGCGTCCAATTCTAGCTTTTCTGTCTAGACGAACCAATTTACCAAATCCTGGTAAAACAAATTCTCCACTTTTCTTAGCTTCTTTGTAAGCCATGTCAGTTAATGTTTCCATTAAACCAACAACTTCTTTTTTACTTAAGCCAGTTTTTTCGGCCAAAGTAGTCATTAATTGTGCTTTTGTCATAATTTTTTAATCAACCCAGAATAAACTTATAAAAGTTTAGGTGGTGTCGATTTTAAATTAATTAATTTTTTAATAATTAATTGAAAAAGAATTAATTATCTATGCTTATATAATAGCACTTTTGAAAAAATAAGGCAATATTTAAGGGGTTTTTGTAATTTCCACAATTTGACTACCCTTGGTCCTAATTTTATAAACTACAAAATCAATTTTTGGTTCATTTTTTTCTAAATTATTTTCCCAATCTATGTCCAAAGCAATAGCCAAACCTTCTTGCGTTTCTGCCGAAAAATATTGATCAAAAATAAAATTACCTAATGAATAAAATATCGGTTTTCCATTATATATTTCATAGTTTTGAATAACATGAGGATGATGACCAATAATAATATCCGCTCCATTATCAATCATGGCGTGAGCTAATTTTTCTTGCTTGCTGTTCGCTTTACCTTGATATTCAAGGCCAAAATGAATATTAACAATTACTAAATCACTTTTTTCTTTTAATGCTTTTATTCTTTCGATTATTTTTTCTGAGTCAATATCATGATAAACCAAACTAAGGCTCAAAAATCCAACTTTATGATTTTTCATTTCTAAAATAATATTAGAACAATTATCTGAATTTAAAACTGGGAAATCTTCTCCAAATTTGGCTGACATAATTTCAATATTAGGTGAAATAAAAGCGTCAGAACAACCAACGTAATTAAATTGAATATCACTTAAATTTTTATAAGTCTCATCTATCCCCTTTTTCC
>CAYYLI010000051.1:0-4384 GCA_964472595.1 uncultured Gammaproteobacteria bacterium
CCAACAATGAGGATAACTATGTTCATATTTAGCTTTATCAAATAATAATCCATGATGAGCTAAGTATTTTACAATCTCAACATCGGTAGACATATGATCACCTATTGGCTTAACATTAAGTCCAGGAAAATCTGTAACTTCTGCTTTAAAAGTTCCATCCATATTAACATGTTGAATAAAAGCTAACTTTTTTTCTTTACCTAAGTTCATATCATCTTGACCAAAGGCTGGAGCAATATGAACTACACCAGTACCATCTTCAGTGGTAACAAAATCAGCACTATTAATCATCCAAGAGTTTTCTCTGCCCTCTAATTTTTCATCATTAACATAATAATTAAACAATGGTTTATACTTTTTTAAAACCAAATCACTACCTTTAAATTCACTAACAACTTCAAACTTTTTATCCTTCATAACCTCGGCTAATCTATCCTTGGATAAAATTAAATTTTCATTACTGCCATCTTCCTTATTATATATAATTTTTACATAATCCATATCAGCTCCTACAGCTAAAGCTACATTACCGATAAGGGTCCAAGGAGTTGTAGTCCAAGCTAAAACAAACACTCCTGGTTCATCCACTAATTCAAATTTAGCAATACAAGATAAATCTTTAATATCTTGGTAACCTTCAGCCACTTCTGATTGAGAAAGAGTGGTTTCACAACGTGGACAAACATGCATAGAACGATAATCCTTATACACTAAATCTCTATCCCAAAGTTGTTTAAACACCCACCAAATAGATTCCATAAAGCTTAAATCCATAGTGTGATAAGCATTTTTTTGATCAACAAAACGACCTATCTTATCAGACACTTTATACCACTCCTCAGCATAAGCTAAAACCTTGGAACGACAAATACTATTGAATTTAGCAATGCCTAATTCTTCAATATCTTTTTTAGTTTTAGTACCCAATTCTTTCTCCACAATATTTTCGATTGGTAGACCATGACAATCCCAACCCCATTTTCTTTCTACTCTATATCCTTTCATGGTGAAGAAACGAGGAACAACATCTTTCATAATTTGACCAACAATGTGTCCATAGTGCGGGGTTCCAGTAGCGAAAGGAGGGCCATCATAAAAAACATAATCACCCTGAGGCGCTTCTTTGCTAACTGTTTTTTCAAAGATATTATTATCCTTCCAAAAAGATAGTACTTGTTCTTCTCTATTCATATTTTTATAATTAATTATTTTATAATTCTAATTGATTTAATAATTTTGTTTTCTACTTTTTCAATAGTGCATTCATAATCTTTAATCCTAATTTTCATTCCCTCCTTGGGGATCTTTTTAATTTCGCTAAGGATAACATCAGACACAGTGTCCAAATCATCATCAGCAAAATTAATATTTAAGAAACGATTTAAATCACGTACTTCAGTTACACCAGAAACTACCACCTCATTTTTACCAATTCTTTTCATCAAGTTTTTATCAACATCATGTTCATCAATAATTTCTCCAACTAATTCTTCAATGGTATCTTCTAGAGTAATAATACCATCAGTTCCGCCGTATTCATCTAAAACTACAGCAATATGGATCTTTCTTTTTTGAAACTCTTTTAACACATTACTAATTATCATCTGTTTAGGCACTACAATAATTGGTAGCATAATAGTTTCAACTGCTTCTTTTTCCTTATTTTCTCTAAAAGCCAATAACACATCTTGCGCGTGGACAAACCCCTTAATTTTATCAGGGCTCCCCTCAACCACCAAACAACGAGTGATACCATGATTTTCAATTTCAATAGCAGCTTCTTCAATACTAGCCCCACTCTCAACAAATACTAATTCTACTCTAGGAGTCATAACATCTTCCGCTGTAATATCATTAAATTTGAATAAGTTTTCAATCATTAGGCCTTCGTTTCTCTCAATTGTTCCCTGTTCTACTCCGGTCATAGCCAAAGCTTTTAATTCGTCTTCTGAAACTTTTTCCGCTTTATGACCACCAACTAATAGGATAGTAATTTTATCTAAGATAAAAATAATAGGTAAAAATATTTTTTTTAGAAACATTATAACAGGAGCAAAAGTTGTAGCTAAAAAAACGGTATTAGAGGTGGCAAAACTTTTAGGCACAATTTCTCCAAAAATTAAAACTAGTGTTGTCATTACAGCAGTTGTCACGCCAATAACAGCCGAATTAAAATAATGTGAAAACACAACTGTAGCCAATGAAGCTGCCCCAATATTTACCAAATTATTTCCAATCAGCACTGTAATCAAAAAAGATCTAGGATCGGATTTTAGTTTTTTTATCAAATTAGCATTTCTTTTTCCCTCTTTGATTAAAGAATTAACTTTAGAATCACTAAGGGATAAAAAGGCAGTCTCAGCTGAAGAGAAGAAAGCTGAAAAAAATACTAAGATGACTAAAGCTATCACATAATACTCCATACAATATTTTTATTTTATTTTTAAATTTTTAAATTGTTTATTCTTCAATCCTTCAGGTAAATAGGTTTGACCACTATCATCCGCTTCTGGACTATACTTATAATTTTCTCCGTAACCCAAATCTTTCATTAATTTAGTTGGAGCGTTACGCAAATGAATTGGCACAGACAAGTTTCCGCTAGTTCTAATCTCCTCTACTGTAATATTATATGTCTTATACGCGGCAATACTTTTAGGAGATTTCGCTAAATACATTGCACAATGAGCTAAATTAACCGAACATTCTGGTAATCCAATATTGCGACAAGCATCATAGGTAGCGTTAGCTATCATTAAAGCACTATTATTAGCTAACCCAATATCCTCGCTAGCAAATCTAATCATACGACGAGCGATAAAGAGAGGATCTTCCCCAGCTTCTACCATACGAGCAGCCCAATAGACTGAAGCTTTGACATCACCGCCTCGCATTGATTTATGCAAAGCTGAAATAATATTATAATGCTCATCCCCTTTTTTATCATAATTTAACTGTGGCTTGTTAACAATTTCCTTAATTAAATCAACACTCAACTCCCGACCTGACTCAAAAGCTGACTCCAAAAGATTTAAAGAACGTCTAGCATCACCTTGACCTAAGCGAGCTATTAGCTTAACAATTTTTTTATCAACTTTCAAGCCCAATTCTTTGGCCCCACGAGCTATAATTAAGCTTAAATCATTTTCATCTAGTGCTTCTAAAATTACCACCTTTAAACGGGAAAGTAAAGCGGAATTAACAGAAAAACTAGGGTTTTCGGTAGTAGCTCCAATCAAGGTTAAAACACCATTTTCCACTTGTGGTAATAGTGCGTCTTGTTGAGCCTTATTCCAACGATGAATTTCATCAATAAACAAAATTGTCTTTACCCCCAATCTTTTGTTAGTCTCTGCTCTATCGACAATCTCTTTTAAATCTTTTTTGCCACTATCAGTAGCGGAAATAGATTTAAATTCGGCCTTAGTCTCTGAAGCGATGATAAAAGCTAAAGTTGTCTTACCAGACCCTGGAGGACCCCAAAAAATTAAAGATGGCACTTGATCTTTTTCAATTGCCAATTTTAACCAAGAATTATTTCCAATAATTTTTTCTTGACCAAAAAAGTTTTTTAAACTATTAGGCCTAAGTATTGTCGCCAATGGTTTTTTCATAAAATTATTTTTTCTAGGCCGGAGTTGATAGAACTTTATTTTTATTTTTGTAATAATAATATTTAAGCAATTCAGAGCAGAATAGATAAATAATAGTTACCGCAACTATTAAAACTAAATGATAAAATGATGGTGCAATGAATTTAAAAATATTTTGTCCCCAAGCTGTAAAAGGAATAGTAAAAGTAAATATCACAGCAATAGAACTTAGAGCTATAATCATATTAGAAGGACGCACTGTTTTGAACATTGACTTTTTTGTTCTAATAGAAAACAAGAAAACCAACTCTGTTAGGATGCTAGAGATAAACCAGTTAGTTTGTAAAACTTCAGGTGAAATTTTGTAAAACATGGCAAAAAAAGTAAAATCAAAAATTGAAGAAAGAACTCCTAAAATCATGGCCACAATAATAATGTCTTTGACCTGATATTTTTTAGGTGATAATAATTCTTCCTTATCTACATTATCCGTAGCAATGGCAATCATTGGAAAATCTGATAACAAATTTAACAACAAAATCTGAAGTGGTAACATTGGTAAAAAATCAATAATCAAAGAGGCAATAGCTACTGCATAAAAATTACCAAAATTAGAAGCTAGTGTCGCTTTAATATATTTATTACTATTAGCAAATATTTTTCGACCTTCTTTAATACCATCAATGATAACTCGCAAATCACTTTGAAGTAGAATGATATCAGCTGTTTCTCGAGCAATATCAGAAGCATTTTGCACAACCAGCGAAACCCCAGCTACTTTCAAAGCTGGA
>CAYYLI010000052.1:0-4362 GCA_964472595.1 uncultured Gammaproteobacteria bacterium
CAGCCCTATTCGGCTAATTCATAAGCTGAAGGCAGGCATAATAAAAAAGACTTCAGAAATGAAGTCTTTTTTGTATAATGCAACCTAGTCTTCTTGCGGACAGCCTTTCATGGTAGTATAAAATTTTGTATCTCTGAATTTATTTGTTGTCCAGGCTGGTATTACACTCCAAAAATGTATTGATCCGTTATCACCGACTTTTCTTAAAATAACTTTTATTTTTTGGCTGTTTATAATAGCAATTAAACCCCAGTATCTTGCGGTTCGATTTTCTCTTATTTTTTTCTTATGTTTTTTGAGAATAAATTTCCCGGTGATTTCTTCGTATTCTTGGTAGGTGGTCGATATTTCTATTAGCTTTTTAGCCAATGGTAGTAATTTAAATCTTAATATTTGTGAAGACTTTTCTCTTTCAGATCGGGCATTCTTGAAAATAAGGTGATTAAAACCTTCGGCTGGAAAAGTGATTTTTGATTGCAGAACAGGCGAAAAGACAGAGTTTATATTATTATAAAAATTCTGGGCATTATTTTTTTGATTTTGATATTCGTTTAAATTTTTCATGACAAATAGTATAGCATTATTTATATCTTTTGAACACTGGACAAAAAAATTTGAATTAAAAATAGTTCTAAATATTTCCCACTTTTTCCGCAGATTAAAATAACCCTAGAATAAGGGTCGTTTTTTTATTAATGGAACCTTGTAAAACTCATCTTTAATTTAGAATAAAGTAATAGAAATATAATTTTAATTGTGCTATACTTATATTATGAAAAATAAAATAAAATTATTTCAAAAACAAAAAGTTAGTGCCACCTAAGATGAAAATTCAGAAGAGTGGTTTTTTTTCTGCTGTTGATATTGTAAAAATATTAACAGAACAATCAGATTATCAAATAGTAAGAAAATATTGGAATAAACTTGCAGAAAGACCTAAAAATGAAGGATCTCAAATAGTGACAAAATGTCACCAGTTGAAATTATTATCCCAAAAAAATCTGAAAGCTTAAGATTAAAGTAATATGAATATAAATAATAAAAAACATTTAATCTTTGATTTTGATGGCACTATCGCTGACTCTTTAGATTTATTAGTAAAAATATATAATAGCGTTTGTAATAAGTATAATTGCTTACCAGTTGATATTAGTGATAAAGATGAATTGAGAAAATTAAAAGCACAAGAAATTCTTAAAAGATATAAAATAGCTTTTTTTAAAATTCCTTTTTTGTTGTTAAAAGTTAAATCAAAATTTAGAAAAAAATTATCTGAGGTGGAAATTTTTGCTGGTATGGGTGATACTTTGAAAGAATTAAAAAACCAAGGCTTTATTTTATATATCTTAACTTCAAATTCTAAAGAAAATGTTGATTCTTTTCTAAGGGATAATAATCTACTGGACATTTTTAACTCTATTTACAGTAATTCTAGTATTTTTGGAAAAGACAAGTCTCTAAAAAAGTTTTTAATAAAAGAGAATATCAATAAGGAAGATTGTGTTTATATCGGTGATGAAACTAGGGATATTGAGGCAGTAAAAAAGGTTGATATGTCGATAGTTTCTGTTAGTTGGGGTTTTAATTCGAAAGAAGCTTTGGTTAAATTAAATCCTGATATAATTATAGACGAGCCCAAAGATTTATTAAAATATTTTTTATGAAAATAATAAAATGGTCAGCTCGAATACTAGCTCTAATTATTTTAGTTTTTGCTTTACCTTTTTATTTTGGTTACGGCAATCCACTGCCGTTTATTAACTCTAGTTATTCTCTGTGGGAAAATATAACCTTAACTATGGTGCCAATAATATTTATTGGTTTAGCTTTAGGCTGGAAGTATCCTAGACTTGCTGCTTACCTTATAATTTTTCCAATATTGATAGGTTTTGCACTTGGTTTAATTACTGGAGCTAATATGAGTATTAATTTAGCTATCCCATTAATCCCGGGAGTTTTGTATTTAGTAGATAAAAAAAATAATTAAAAACATATGAACATTTCAAAAAAAATATTAGATCGAGATCCTTCTCGTTTTGTTGTTTATGAAATGTTGAATAACGTTAAGGGGCAAACTGGTTTAGAGCCACTTAGTTTAGAAACAGAAAAAATGTTTCTTTTTAAAACTGTACCTCATACTAATAGTTTATACAACTACGCTCATATTTTTTCTGGGACATTAGATGAAGTTGATTGGAAAATAATAGAGGAATTTTTTTGTGAAAATAGTTTTAGGGTGAAGTTAGAAGAGAATAAAGAGAATGAAGATTTTTTATTGAACCATGGATTAAGATGCAAGAGTGTTGATTATTCTATGGGCATTTCTGATTTACTAGCAGAAGATTTAAGTGTTGTTTTGCCAGTAGATTGTGAAATTAAAGCTAGTTCTGAACTTGGAGTTTTGGATGATTTTAAAAAGATTTTTTGTTCAGCCTTTTCTCATCCCGCAATAGACTATGAGAAAAAATTTGGTTTTCTAGATTCTTATATGATAGATGAGAGTTATGACAAGATTAAAGCTTTCGTCTTATACGCAGAAGGCAGACCAGTGTCAGCTGGTTCATATTATTCTTTTTCCAATTTTTCTTTAGAAAATATTGGAACTTTTCCCGAAGAAAGAGGGAAGGGTTATGCTGGTCTAATTGTTTCCTATTTACTAAATCAAGCTAGAGTGCTAGGCTGTCATAAGGCCTGCTTGGTGTCATCGGAGAATGGCATTAATGTATATAAAAAACTAGGTTTTAAAGAAATAATTAAAGAAATAACCTATATAAAAGATTAATAAAAAAATATTATTTTTTTGAATTTTGCTGGAGGAAATTAATTTCCTCCTTTTTGTTTAAGGTTTTTCTGAATTTAAAAAATGATGAGCCTCCTTAATAATTTTTTTCTTTTTCCAGTGGCCACTTTTGAAAACTAAAATATAAATAATGGATATAAAAAAATTAGTTAAGGGAAAGGAATACCAAATTCCATCAATTCCTAAATTAAAATATTTTGCTAGTAGAAGAGCTAGGGGGATTTGAATAACCCATTGAGAGCTGATAGTTAAAAACATAGAAGTTAAAGTGTTGCCTGATGCTTGCAAAATAGCTGAAACTGACATTTGGATACCAATTAAACCAAAAGTAAAGGCGACTATCTTTAAAAAGTGAGCCCCTAAATTAATAATATTTGCATCTTTGGGAACAAAAAAGGCGATGAGGTTGGGGGCTAAAAAATAAACCAAAACACCCGTTAAACTTAAAATTATAAAAGATATCTTTCCGCTAGTGAGGGTGATTTTTTCTGCTCTATCTCTATCACCGGAACCAATACTTTGTCCAGCCAAAACCGAAGTTGCCATAGACAATCCCATGGATAAAATAATAATAATTTGTATAATATTTCCCCCAACACCGTAAGAAGCAACGGCCAAGGTGCCAAAGGTAGCAATTAGTGAGGTTATGACAACCATAGCCAAAGAGCGAGCTGATTGCTCCAGGGATGTTGGCAGTCCTAGAAAAAAAGCTTTTTTAATAAATTTAAAATCAGGTTTTAAATCTTTTAATTTTAAATGAATACCTTTTTTGCCAGAGAATAAAATACTAAGACCAATAATAGCGGCTAAGGTTTGAGTAATGGTAGTAGCAACAGCCACGCCAACTATTTCCATTCTTGGAATAAAAGCAAAACCAAACATAAATAACGGATCCAAAATAAAGTTAAGCACTACGGTTGAAATAATTATGTATAAAGGAACACTGGGGCGACCGATACTGCGCATAATAGATTGAAACATAAAAAAACAAAAGTTGGGTAGCAAGCTTAAAAAAGCAATTTGTAAGTATTGTAAAGCGTAGTTATAAATATCAACTGGGGCATTCATCAAGTGCAGAATATAAGGCGATAAAACAACGCCCAAGACGCTCAAAACAATAGCCACCACAGTCACCATTAAAATAGTTTGACCAGCACTAAAGTTAACCATTTTTTCGTTCTTAGCTCCAAAATATTGAGCAATAAGTATGGAGCCAGCTATTGATAATCCAATTCCCAAAGAAATTAATAGAAAGATTACAGGAGCGCTTAAGGTAATAGAGGCAACTGCTTTTTCGCCTAAGCGACCTACCCAAAAAGCGTCAGTTAAATTATAAGCGACTTGTAAAATGTTAGCTAAAATAATTGGACCAGCTAATTTTAGGAGTGATTTAATAATAGCTTTTTCGCTGTCTGGTTTAGAAAATAATTTTTTTAACATAGATTTAGTATTTTTTTAGAAAATAAAGAGCGCTCTCTTTATCGCACTCAACCTTGATATTGTATCCCATCTGAATTAAAAGATAAAGACTTTTTGATTTTAGCTTATTTTTATGTTATTTT
>CAYYLI010000053.1:0-4297 GCA_964472595.1 uncultured Gammaproteobacteria bacterium
TTTACAAAACTGGAGATGTTTCTAACTTTATAGCTCCTAGTATTATTGAAAGAGCTAAGAAATATTCAGCTCCACTTAAGGAAATGGCTAGAAAATCAGCCTCAGGTCCAGTGGAAAACAGTACTGGAACCATTGATTTTGTTAAGGACAAGGTTAAAAACGAGGAAGGGGATAAGGTTGGTAGAAATGATCTATGCCCTTGTGGTAGTGGAAAGAAATACAAGAAATGTTGTGGGAAATAGGAATATGAAAACAATTAAATTTCGACATCATTTGGCAGAGGAGATTATTGCGGGCAGAAAAATTGTCACATGGCGTTTATTTGACGACAAGGATTTGAAAGTTGGTGATAGAGTAGAATTGTTGTATTGGGAAACAAAAGAAAAGTTTGCCGATGCTGAAATTATAAATGTTTGTGAAAAGAAGTTAGGAGAAATTGAGGAAAAAGATTTCGAAGGACATGAAAGATTTGAAAGTAATTACGAAATGCTTGAAACATACAAAAAATATTATGGAGATAAGGTTGACTGGAAAACGATGGTAAAAATTATAAAATTCAAACTCTTATAACTGAGGGAGTAAACACAAGAAGTGTTGTTAAAAATACTTTTAAGATAATAATATGACACACAATAAAGATCTATATTTTGTAGCAGTTAAAATTTTTTTACAGGATGATGCTGGTCGTTTGCTTATAACAAAAGATATATTTAATTCTGACTGGGATATTCCTGGAGGTCGACTGCGAGAGGTTGATTTTGAAACCCCGTTTGAGGCTGTGGTAGCTAGAAAAATTCAGGAAGAACTGGGAGAAAATTTTAAATATGAGTTGGGAGAGGTTGCTTTGTATATGCGTCATGAGCGTGAAGAATTGTTACCATCAGGTGAAAAAGATACACGTAGAATTTTTGCTATTGGGTACAAGGCAAAATATCTTGGTGGAGAGATAAAACTTGGCAAAAATCATGAAAAATACCAATGGGTTGATTTAGAAACTTTTGTACCAGAAGATTATTTTGTTGGTGGTTGGCTTAAAGGAGTAAAGGAATTCCAATTAAAATTTAAGAAGTGTTGTTAAAATTAGTGATATTAAGTAATTAAAATGTTTTTATGAAAGTAGAAAATATTATATTGGATAATTATAAAACAGGAGGGAAATATTCACCAGCTAAAAAAGTAGACATGGGAGATTTTTATATTATCTATGTTTCCGGATTTCAAGCGCCAAAAAACGATAACGGTGAAATTGTGACTAATGATGTCGGAGAACAAACAAAACTGATATTTGAAGAGATTGATAAAGTTTTAAAGCTAGCCGGTGCTAGTTTGGATGACGTAGTTAAAGCTGTTATTTATTTAACTGATATGAATGATTTTAATATAGTTTCAGGTATAAGAGATGAATATTTTAAAAACTCAATGCCGGTTTCAACCATGATCGAAGTAAGCAGAATGACCAGAGATGGCGCTAAAATAGAGATTGAAGTAACAGCTATTAAAAATAAATAATTGTCAGTTAACTAATATTGAGACCACTTATCTCGGTTTAGATTATTTAGGATTATTATAATAAAATATGGAAAAAGAAATATTTGAAAGGGAATTAGCTATGTGCGCAGACTTATCCAAAAAGAATGGTGGTAAGTGTAATTGGGGTGAGTGTGAAAAATGTGGTGTTATCCCGTTATTGTACAAACTAGGCAAGGGAGAAATAGTTGAAAAAGAGGATGATGTGAAGCAGCTAAAAAGTGATATATTAAATAAAATATAATATAAAATTATGAAATCAGTTGTTATTAGTGGCAGTACTCGCTTTAAACCTGAAATACGAGAATTTGCTAAAAAATTAAAAGAGTTGGGTGTCATAGTATATGAGCCAAATCTTTTTTCTGGATTTCAAGAGTTAGAAGAAGAATACAAGAAATTCATATCCTTAGGTTTGGCACACGATCATTTTAGAAAGATGAGGCTAGCTGACGTGGTGTATATATACAATAAAGATTCATATATTGGGATTAGTACTAATATTGAAATTGGTTTTGCTGTGGCTATGAATAAGCCAATATATGTTTTAGAGGAAAAGGATGAAGAGATTTTTAGAAAGGGATTATTTTCTGCTGTAGTTTCAACTCCAGAAGAGTTAATAAAATATTTAAAATAACAATTAATAAAAAAATATGAATGAACAAAAAAAATTGTATCGTAGTGAGAAGGACAAAGTGATTGCTGGTGTTTGTGGCGGTTTGGGAGAATATTTTGCTATTGATTCTTTAATCGTGCGTCTAATATTTCTTGCCTTATTATTTGGTGGGGGAGCAGGGTTCTTGGTTTACATAATCTTTGCCTTAATAGTACCTTCAGACAAGGAAGCTATTTCCGTGGTAAAAACTGCTTCGTCTGATTCTAGCGCAGAGAAGGCTGTGAGTGTCGCAAGGAATAGGGAATGGAGGCTCATTTTGGGCATTATTTTGCTCTTAATTGGTATTAGCTCTCTTTTATCCAATTTTTGGCCATTTCACTTCATTTGGAAGAGTTTTTGGCCCTTGCTTTTGATATTTGCTGGTTTTATGATAATATTTAAGAAAAAATAGTTATAGTGTTTACTTTTGATTATAAATTAGTATTTTTTTAATAAATAAAGAATTTTTTAGTTAATTTTTTTATTATATTTTAAATTAATATGCCAACCTGCGATAAAGATTATAGAGATATAAAAGCAAGTTTTTGTTTTCTTGACGAAACTGGCTTGATTAACCATAAAAAAGATAAGTATTTTGCTTTAGGGATAGTTAAGTGTGCTTCTCCGGAAAAGATATATAATAAAATAAGAAAAATTAGACAAAGATTTAATTATAACGAAGAGATTAAGTGGTCTCAATTAAATTCAAGAATTAGATTCAATGTTGCGATGGCTATTTTTGATTGTTTTTTAAAAGAAGATGACGTTAAATTTAATTGTATAATTCTCAATAAAGACGAATTAGATTTTGCGGGGGAATATAATAATGATTTATGTAAGGTTTATAGAAGTTTTACTATTTCTCTTTTAAAATTAATAGCTGGTAAGTTTCCACAGGAATTATTAATAGTTTTAGCTGATGATTATTTTACGCCAGAAAAACTACAGATGGAAAATACTGTAAAGAAGTTTACAAATAGCCATTATCACAATTTTGTGGTTGCTGGAGTGTGCCAAATAAATTCAAAGTCTTCTGATTTATTGCAGTTGACTGATCTAATATTGGGTTCCATACTCTATGATTTAAAAAGAGCAGAAAAAATAATAAATAATAACAATGAATATAAAAGAAAGTTTTTAAATTTTGTTTATCAGAAATTAAATATAAGAGAATCTTTTTTTGTTAATTCTTATGGAAAAACAAGAAATTATGTTTTATCTGGTGATAAAATCAGAGCTACAATTTTTGACTGTAAAAGATCTAGGGTTAAAAAATATGGTAAACAAAAACAGGCCATGGCCCACAATGGGCAACGCCTGTCTTAAAAGATATTATGAATGATAATATCTTATGTGATTATATTAGCAAAATATAAAATATCTGTCAAGTGAATTTTTACCAAAAAACTAGACTAATAATTGCCTTGAAAACTAGACTAATAATTAGACTAATAAAGTGCTAAATATTGGCTGTAATTAGCCAATATTTTTGTATAGCCCCTATTTTTTCTTGTAGTTTTCTGTTATAAACTTGTTTAATTTTTTTATCTTGTAAAATGTGTTTTTAAGTGGTAAAATCTAAGTATGCTTTTAGTATAAAATTAATATAATTAATTCTAATTCTATGGAAAAAGAAAAAAAAGAAAAAGATCTAAATAACTGTGATTGTGGTTGCGATTGTGGAGATAATTGTGAATGTGGTGATGATTGTGATTGCGGTGATAACTGCAATTGTGGTTGTGACTGTGGAGATAATTGTGAGTGTGGTGATGAATGTGCTTGCGAAGAAGGTTTTGCTCACTGTTCTTCACATCATAAAGAATCCAATAAGGGGAATAAAAAACATGCTTGTTGTTCTGAAAAATGTCCAGGTAAAGCTGTTTTTGGTCTGTTGGTTCTAGCCTTTGGTGTACTTTATTTGGGCAAAAACTTGGCTTGGTGGAGTTTTAATATGAATTGGTCTGTATTCTGGCCAATTGTGATTATTATTTGCGGTTTGATGATTATTGTGAAGAGCAGAAGAAAATAGTTAACGTTTTTAAGCTTAAAAGCGTTAAAAAATGTGTTTTTTTGTTTGTTTTAACGGTTTTGTTGACAAAAGCGTTAAAATTATATATA
>CAYYLI010000054.1:0-4284 GCA_964472595.1 uncultured Gammaproteobacteria bacterium
GCGATGAGCGTAGCGAAAGAGCGAGGCTTAGCTACCGTGACCGAATCTCTTACTCTCCGCAGATTCAAATAGATCTAAATAGGGGCTATTTTTGATAGTGGGTTTATTGCTTCGGAACAGTATGTTATAATATTTGTATTAAATATTAATAAAATTTATAAATATGATTACAAAGTACAAGTTAGTTGTTTTTGTGCCACTAGATTTTGCAGATAAGGTTAGAGATGCTATCGGTAGCGCTGGTGGTGGAAAAATTGGTAACTATTCATTTTGTAGTTTTAGTTCAATTGGTTTTGGTCGTTTTCTTCCCGGTGAAGGTGCTAACCCAAATATTGGTGAGGTTGGTAAGTTGGAACAGGTTCAAGAAGAAAGAATTGAGGTTCTTTGTGATGCTACTCTAGTTGATTCTATTATAGCTGCAATGAAGAAAGCTCATCCTTATGAAGAAGTGGCTTATGATCTATACCCCTTAGAGTCTAGATAATGAAATAATAAAAAAGTTCCAACCACGTCCCGCTCTCTCTTTGCATTTAATTTGAGTTTTAAAAAGCCAACACAATTATTTATGTTCAAATATTTAAAATAATATGATAAAATTTTCAATCAACAAACCAGATGAATCTAAAAACTACACAAGAAGACCTGGGGCTTATGGAATTATTAAAAATACTGATGGTTTGGTGGCAACCATAAGAACTAAAAAAGGGTATTTTTTGCCAGGAGGTGGTCAAGAAAAAGATGAATCTTTAACTGAATGTTTGAAAAGGGAATGTTTAGAGGAAATTGGAGCGGTTGTTTGTAAATTAAATTGTTTTGCCTCGGGTGATTATTATTTTTTCTCTACAACTTTAAATATTGATATTGAAAGTATTGGTTATTTTTTTACTTGTGAAATTGATAAATTTTTAGATATTGAAACTGAGGGTGATAATGAGCTGGTCTGGCTAGATCTTGATGAAGCAATTTCTTCAATGTACTTAGATAATCAAAAAGAAGCCCTAAAGATTTATAAAAATAATGTTTGTTTATAAGAGCAAGCTATATTGGAGGAGTTATAGATAAATAATTAAATAATATTATGGAAGAAAAAAGACCAATATGTATAACCTTTGCTGGGGTTGTTGGATGTTCTAAGACTCCAATATCTAATTATTTGAGTTGCAAACTAGGACTTCCTGTTTTTAACAATGATGCAATTAGAAGTGAGATTATAGAAGATTTAGGTTTTTTTGATGAAAAAATACATGTAGAAAGACGTAATGAATTAATCAGTGATATTTTAAAAAACAAGAGGTCTTTTATTTGTGATGCCAGCCAAGATAGAGAATGGGCTAATTTTAAAAAAATAATATTGGAGCATGGATATGATTTTTTTGTAATAAGTCTAGATTTGAGTAAAAATAAATTAAAAGAACTGTATAAAAATAAAAATTATAATGAGTCCCTTTTGAGATTGGATCAATTAATTTTAGAACATAATAAATTTATTGAGAATTATTCAGGGGATATTGGTATTTCAATCAATGATTCTGATTTTGAAAGAAGATTAGAGTTGAGTTACTTGTCCACTAGTTTATTATTTAAATGAATATAAAATAATATGGAAAAATTTTCTAATAACATCTTACATAGGATATAGTGATGATTTAGAAAATTTTAAAAAATTTGTTGTTAAAATTTAATTAATTTAATATTTAATTTATGAAAAAAAAGATTTAATCTTAAATATAATTTTTTTTATTGTTATTGTTTTTATTTTATTTGTTTATTATAAATTGATTAATGCTAAAGTGCAATATGATATGAGTATAGATTTTTTTGGTAAATAAATTTAATATTAATATTAATATTGATAGATCAATGGCGTTTTACCTTTAGACTATTTTTTTGGTCTTTTTTTGTAACAGAGGGGTGGTTTTATCATGTCAATATAATTGTCATATATATGTAAAGATACTTGACATTAGTTTAAAGATGAATTATAATAAAAGTATAATATTAATATAATTATATGACTAAAAAACTTAATCAATTTATAAAAGAGCTTAGAGAAAATAGAGGTATGTCGCAACAAGAAGTAGCTGACAAATTAGGAATGTCTCGTCCCTCATATATTTTAGTTGAACAAGGGAAAAAGGAGTTGTCTTTATCTGAAGCTCAAAAAATATCAAATATTTTTGGTATTAGCTTGAAGGATATGGAAACTGGTATAGTTCCTGATTATGAAAAATACAAAGAAATGATACTTTCTTTTTTAAGATCCTTTAATTCTAATGGCGATGGAAAAGTACCAAAAACTAAATTAGCTAAATTAGTATATTTAGCTGATTTTGCTTGGTTCTATAAAAAGATGGAAAGTATGAGTGGTATGCAATATCGCAGAATTCAATATGGACCAGTACCCGATTTATACTTCCGAGCCTTAGATGAATTAGAAGAAGAGGGAAGAATAAGTAGAGACAACAAAAATAATGATGTTATTTTAATTAGTGAAAATAAAGGTTCTCAAAAACAAAAGTTAGATAAAATTAAAAAGGAAGAACTAGAATTAATAAAAAAGATAAGTAAAAAATGGCAAGATAAAAAGACTAGAGAAATAGTTAGTTTTACACATGGGCAATTACCTTATAAGTTATGTTTACCTGACGAAATAATACCGTACGAACTTATTATTCAGGAAGACCCAGAATATGTCTATTAACTATATTGTTAAAATTGAAGAATTTGCCAATAGCCATTATATTAAAAATTTTTCTAAAAAATATAAAAACTTTTGGGATATTACTATAAAAGGTATATTGCTAGAATTGGAACGTTTTGAAGAATTTGTTAAAACGGACCACTTAGATTTAATTTGTATTTCTAACAATATTTCTATTTTTAAGGCTGATTTTCGTGTAGCTGGAACTAATTTCTCCAGAAAAGCTTCTGGTAATAGATATATAATTGCCTTAGATAAAGATAAAAATGAGATTAAAATATTGTTGATGTATCATAAAAATGATATTGGAGATAGAAATGAAACAAGTGCTTGGAAAAAAATAGTCAAAGATAATTATAATGATTATGATTTTTTAAAATAAGGTTTGAAATATTTATTTAATGTGCTATAGTCTATAATCCTTATATAATTAATTTAGAAGCAATTTATGTCCGAAGAAGTAATCCTTAGATTTGATGATGTTAAATTTGAATATTTAGAGAAAAAGCCCATCTTAGATGAGGCTAGTTTTAGCGTTAGAAAAGGAGCCAAAATAACCCTAATGGGGCAAAATGGAGCTGGCAAAAGCACTATCTTTAACTTAATAAAAGGAGATTTAAAGGCAAAAAGTGGTAGAATCTCTATTACCAATAATGCTAGCATCGGAACAGCTAAACAGACCATGGCTAAAGAAGATTTAGAGTTAAACGTTGAACAATATTTTTCTCAAGCTTTTGAGGAGGTTCCAGGAAATATTAGGAGTCGTATTAGCAAGGTTTTGACTGCAGTTAATTTTGAAATTCCTTTAGATAAAAAGATTGGCGAGCTTTCTGGCGGGCAACAAGCTAGATTACTTTTAGCTTTTGCTTTAATTAAGGACCCAGATATTTTATTATTAGATGAGCCTACAAATAATTTAGATCAAGAGGGTATTGGTCATCTAATTAGCTTTTTAATAATGTATGAAAAAACAGTTATTGTTATTTCTCACGATGCTGATTTTTTAAATTGCTTTACCGAAGGAGTTATTTATCTAGATGTCTTTACTAAAAAGACTGAGCTTTATGTAGGTGATTATTATTCAGTAGTAGAAGAAGTTTCTAAAAGAGTAGAAAGAGAAATAATGAAAAACGCTCAGTTAGAAAAGAAAATTAAAGATAGAAAAGAGAAGGTAAACTTTTTTGCTAATAAAGGAGGGAAGATGCGTAAGTTGGCCCAAAAATTAAAAGAAGAAACAGAAGAATTAGAGGAAAATAAGGTGGATGTTAGAAGGGAGGATAAGACTATTAGAAAATTTGAAATTCCGGCTCAAGAAGATGTTAGTGGCACTATTGTTAATCTGTCAAAGGTTAGGGTGATAAAAAATCACGAACCAATATTTAAGGATGTGAATAAGGTTTTGGGTAGAAGGGGAAGACTTTTGATAAAGGGGCCAAACGGAATAGGAAAAAGTAGTTTACTTAGGTCTTTAGTGTTTAAAACTCAAGCCGGTTTAGAAATTTCTCCAAAAGTTAAGGTTGCTTATTACAGTCAAGATTTTTCTAATTTAAATTATGAGGAAAAAGTTTTTGAATCTTTGGAGG
>CAYYLI010000055.1:0-4256 GCA_964472595.1 uncultured Gammaproteobacteria bacterium
CTTTGACTTTCAAAATAAATTATGATAAAGTTGTCTGTAATAAATTGATTTTTAGCTAAAACAATGAAAAAAATAACATTATACAATACTTTAGGTCGTAAAAAAGAGGAGTTTTCTCCAATTAATCCGGGAAAGCTATCTTTTTATTACTGTGGACCAACTGTCTATTGGACTCAACATATTGGTAATCTTCGTGGCTCATATTGTGCTGATATTATCCTTCGCACTTTTAAGTATTTAAATTATGATGTCTCCATGGTGAGAAATTATACTGATGTTGGTCATCTTGTTTCTGATGAAGATGAGGGTGATGACAAAATAGAGAAGACTGCTAAATTAGAAAATATTTCAGCTGAAGAGGTAGCTAACAAGTTTATTAAGATTTATGAAAATGATACTGCTGAGTTAAATATTTTAGAACCAAAGTTTAAACCTCGGGCTACAGAAAATATTGATGAGATGATTGAGATGGTTCAATTACTTATGGCTAAAGGTTATGCTTATGCTACTGATTTAGCAATATACTTTGAAGTTGAAAAGTTTAAAGATTATAATAAACTATCTGGTCGCAAGGCTGAGAAGAATAAAATAGGGGCAGGTAGAGGACTGGTTTCTGATTCTAAAAAGAAAAATCCTCAAGATTTTGCTCTTTGGTTTTTTAAAGCTGGTGAGCATAAAAATGCTTTGCAATCTTGGCCATCACCTTTTGTTTCACCGCTGGTTGAAAATGGTTATGGTTTCCCAGGTTGGCATTTAGAATGTTCTGCGATGATTAAAAAGCTTTTAGGTGATACTATTGATATTCATATGGGTGGAGTAGAGCATGTTAGTATTCATCATAGTAATGAAATAGCGCAAAGTGAAGCAGCTAGTGGTGTTAAATTTGTTAACTATTGGTTACATAACGAACATTTACTGATAAACGAAGGGAAGATGTCTAAATCACAAGGCACTGCTTTTAGTCTAGAGGATATTAAATCTAAAGGGTTTAGCCCAATGGCGCTTAGATATTTCTTTTTACAAGCTCATTATCGTTCTCAACAAAACTTTACCTTTGAAGCTTTGAAGGCAGCCCAAAAAGGTTTAACCGGAATTTTAAATAAATTAGAAAAACTAGGTAATACTATAGGTGAAGTTGATGAAAAGTTTAAAGAAACTTTCCTAGAATATTTATTAGATGATTTTAATACTCCTAAGAGCTTGTCTTTGATCAGTGAAATACTAAAATCAGATTTAGCTGAAGCTGATAAACTGGCTACTATTTTAGATTTTGATAAGGTTTGGGGTTTAAATTTGTCTGATGTTTTACAAGATGAAACTTCTGAAATTCCAGAAAGTATAAAAGATATTATTACTCGTCGTATTGAGGCTAAAAAGAATAAAGATTTTTCTTTATCCGATGGACTAAGAAAAGAGATTGAAAATCAAGGATATGAAGTCCAAGATTTAGCCGATAATCAAATGAATGTGAAAAAGATCTAATGAAAAATTTTTGGCAACAACTGAAGAAAGATAAAAAGGGACAAATGATTTTGGCCCTAGCTCCTCTAGCCGGATTCACAGATTCGGCTTTTCGTTTACTCTGCAAAGAGTATGGAGCTGATGTGGTGTATAGTGAAATGGCTTCGGTTTCAGCTTTGTCGTATAAGTCAGAGAAGACTATGGAGTTATTAAAATTTGATAAAAAAGAAAGACCCTATGTGGTGCAACTCTTTGGTTCTAAACCAGAACATTTTGCTGAGGCTGTTAGAGTATTGGAAAAAGAATTAAAACCCGATGGTTTTGATATTAATTTTGGTTGCCCGGTAAAGAAAGTTTTAAAACAGGGAGCTGGTTCTAAATTAATGAGTGATTTAAAATTAAGTCGAGAGATTATTGAAACAGTTTTAAATAATACTAAATTACCATTATCAATTAAAGTACGTACCGAAGCTTTTTCCGTTAATCTAATTGATTTTTTAAAAAACATTTCTGATCTTAAAATTTCAGCTTTAATGATTCATGGTCGAAGCTTAAAACAATTATTTTCTGGACCGATAAATTTAGAGATAATTAAAGAGAGTCGTAAATACTTTTCCGGAGTTATTCTAGCTAACGGGGGAATAAATAATTTAGCTGAAGCTAAGGAAATTTGTTTAGCTACCGGGGTTGATGGCGTAGCTTTAGCTCGAGGAGCTTTGGGCCAACCTTGGATTTTTTCTCCTAAGATGCAAAATATTAGTGGAGAAAAAAAAGAAAAACTGGCCATTAAGACAGCTTTAAAACATTTAAAGCTGGTACTTAAAAATAGAGGAGAAATAAGCTATAATGAATTTAAGGGACAACTCGCTTGGTATTTAAAAGATTTTTCTGGCGCCTCAGCTTTAAGATCTAAAGTAATGTCAGCTAAATCATACCAAGAAATTAAAAAAATATTACAAGAAAAATAATTATATGATAATTTTAAATATTGATACTTCCAACAATGATTTTATCGCTCTTTCCTTAGAGAAGGCAGGGAAGATTATAAAAAGAAAAAAAGTATTAGCTCGTCGTCGTCAAGCGGAAAAACTATTACCAGCTATAGCTACACTTCTTTTAGTTTCAAAAATAAGTTTATCCAAGATTTCTAAAATAAAAGTTGAGCATCGTGGTTCTAGTTTTACCTCTTTGCGAATTGGTGTTTTAACAGCTAATGCCTTAGCTTATGCTCTAGGAATAGAAGTTGAAACTATGGTGCTTGATAAAAAGAATTTAAAAAAATTAAAAGGTTTTAATTTGGTTTTGCCAAAGTACGATAGAGATCCAGAAATTAAAATCGCAGTCAGTAAATTATAATTTATTAAAATATTATGAAATATAAAAAGATTTATTTAGGCTTGTTTGTTTTTTCTTTTTTCTTTTTGTTTGCCCCCGCTTTGACTAAAGCGGAAACTCTAGCTAGTAAGTTGTCTGGTAAAATATTACTTCAGGTTGAGTCGAAAGGTGAGGCTTATTATGTAAATCCTTTAGAACAAAAAAGATATTATTTGGGGCGACCAACGGATGCTTTTAATGTTATGCGATCTTTGGGGCTTGGCGTTAGTAATTCTGATATTGATAATTTTTTAAAAAATGGAGCTCGCGCTAATCTTTCCGGTAGAATTTTATTAAAAGTGCAAGATAAAGGCCAAGCCTATTATATAAATCCAAGCAATTTAAAATTATATTATTTAGGTAGACCAACGGATGCTTTTAATGTTATGCGCCAATTAGGTTTAGGAATAAGCAATGTTAATTTAAACCAAATTCCTTTAGCCTCAGCTTCGGTTAATCCAAATATTAATTCTGGAACTAACACAACAAGTAGTCCAACAGTTTTAGTCGGAGAAAAATTAGTTAAATTTTCTTGGAAATATAAAAACAAAAATTATACTCTGGAAAAAATATTTTCAGAGTCTATGTATAATACTTATAAAAATTCTCAAAAGTATTTAAGCTATCCTGCCAATAATCCGCCAGCTAATTTTAGGGAAGCATATTATAATATTTTTTTAAGTTTAAAAAGTGGAGATTCTGTGATTGCTGAAATTTTGAGTGATTTAAAAAAAGTTTCTGATCAGGCTGGCTATAACTCCGCTGAGTATTTGGAATTTGTTTTGGCCTTTGTACAATATATTCCGTATGATAATTCTAAAACTGAAGACAGTCCCCAAAATTTTCCTTATGAGACCTTGTATAAAAATTCTGGTATCTGCTCTGATAAAACTTTCTTAGCGGTTTTAATGCTACGTCAACTAGGGTATGGGGCAGCTGTCTTTGACTATCCGGATATCAAGCATTCAGCTGTGGCTGTTTCTTGTTCCGGGCAATCGTCATATAACTCGGGTTATTGTTTTGTAGAAACTACCAACTTCTTTCCGATAGGTGTTTTTCCGGGAAGTTTGAGCGGAGGACAGGCCAGTGGCTCAGGCGAGATTGATTGGTCAAAGGCCTTTGAGGGCTCAAATTTGGGCAAATTAGAGGTATATCAGAAGACTAGTGGTCAATTGGCTTATTCTATGGATAAGAACGTTAATACTGTAAATACAATTATCAAGCTAAAAAGTTCTTTAGCCCTGAAAAATGCTGAAATTTCCGTTATTTCAGAGCAATTAAAGGTTTTGCGAGCCGAATTAGATCAATTAATCTCAATGATGAATTATTATAAGGAAAAAGGCGATATTAGCAATTATAATGCTACTGTAGCTAACTATAATACTAAAGTTGAGAATTATAATTCAGTTTTGTCAAATTAT
>CAYYLI010000056.1:0-4009 GCA_964472595.1 uncultured Gammaproteobacteria bacterium
AAATAAAAGGAAAGGATGAGGCAATAGGTGAAGAATTCATATTAAAAGTAATATATAGCTCATCGTTTCCTAGAGGCAAAGAAGAATTAAAGCCTTGTTCGGTCTGATAAAAGCCTCTCTTAGAATAAACCAAACGAGAACCAAAAATATCCTCAACTTGATCAGACAGACGATCTAATTTTTCCAAGCTATCAGCATAAATAGTTACGTACAGAGCAAATTGAAAAAATTTTTCAGTACCCTGAGTTAAGGAATCACGCAAATATTCAATATCTTTTAAAGCAGTTTCTCGTATCGGATCACGAGGCATACCTTTTTCTGAATCAGCAATAATCTGAGCTTCTAAATTACCTACCCTATTTTTCAGTTGTTTTAAAATAATAGCACTCTTAACCGGATAAAAGAACATGGAAACGTCAAAATATTCATTCAAATTGATAATTGGGGCAAACCAGCCAACACTGATATAACGTGGATAACTGATAACAAAAATAGTGCGAACAAATTTTTGTCCCAAAGCTAAATAAGTTGGGTTAACTTTCAAACTAGCGGGAGAAATTAAATCTCGCACCGACAAAACACCTTTGCGGAAGGCCTTTTCTTCTTCGATTAACTCCCTAGTGCTTTCAACTTCTGATTCGTTGATACCAACTCGACGCAATTCTTCTTCAATTAAATTCCGCTTCTTCTTTGGTTCAGCGATATTTGATTGTTTTTTCAAATCAATCATAGTTTATATAAATTATTTTTTTATCTTTCTACCTGCAATCTATTAATATCAACCAAGGGTTGATTCTTTGAAGTTTCAGGATTGTAAGTATTATAATACAATTCAATTAATTCTTGGGTGCTAAGTAATTTTACATCTACTCCCAAAGAAAACAGAGCCCCAGCAACACTATCAACTCGACGTGATAAACTTTCTTTGTATTTAATAAATCTAGCTTCTTTTAAGCGTAAAATTGTTGCTGGCTTGAAAGATTCTGATAATTGAGAAAAGAATCCTTTATGCTTGTCAGTTAATGGACTATAGGTAACCACAACAAAAAACTTTTTGCTCATAATTTTTCCGATAGAAACCAACTCTTGAATATATTCAATATATTCAGCTGTTTGTATTTTTAATAATCTATTGGTTTGTTCCTTTTCCTTACCTTTCAAATATTCAATATAATTATCAATATTTAAATCTCTAGATTGAACCACTATTTGGATAGGAGTATTAATATTATTTAAAAAACTAATATAGGAAGAAATAATAGCGTTTTGCTCATCCTCACTTTTTAAAGAAAAATTGATACTAGAAACCCCTAGAACTGCCCGTAGGGTTCCGTCCTTCATCACCACAGTATCGTCTTTTATCTCTAAAATATCCAAATACTGCTGGGTGGAGACACTGCTATTTTTTTGTCCTTTTTTCTCTGCCATTTTATATAATATTACTTAATTATAATAACAATTATTAACTCAAATTTCAATTAAACTACAAATTTTCCCCTTTATACCTACCCTTACTATCAATTATTAATGATAATTCTTCTAATTTACCCTTAGCAAAATATTTTTCTGGAGTTAGAACTTTTTCATACTCAATTTCTTTCTCCTCTCGGCTCTCCAAGTTAACTGCTTTGTGATTCCAAATCCGAAGACCAGGCCTTTTGATAGTTTGTAATAAATTTAAAAGAAAAAAATGAAATGGTCGGCCATTAATTTTCACAAAAGCAAAAACTACAGCAATAATAAAAACCAAAACGCTAGTTAAAATAAAAGTACCAAAATTAAAAAGCTTGTAAAATAAAAAAATAAACAAAGCCGCTCCCAAAAAAATTAAAAACTGACGAGCTGTTATGGGCCCGATAATTTTTGGTTCAACATCAATAAATTGTGGGACTGTAAATTGTTGCATGTTAAAAAATTAAAAAGAAATCTTTTTATTAAATTTGATTAAATTATTGATCTCTTCTTTACTTAAATATTCTTTGCCAGCGCTCTGCCTCTCTTTAATAATTTGCTCAACACTCTTGCCCTCGTTTCCAGCTTGGGCAAAGATATTTAAATACAATTTATTAATTGGATTTTGGCGCCAAGCTTTGATTCCTTCCAACATTTTACCATAATCAATATTTTCCAAAACGGCCAATTTTTGTGATATTTTTTCAAATATTTCTTCAGGATTCTCAGCTAATCTATGAAAATCAACTAAATTCATATACTTTAGTTCATCCACAGGACCCATAGTTTTAACCCTTTTAATTTCATCCATTTTTACCTTACCACTTGGCAAAACTGACCAAGAAGTTTTGGGAAGACTTTGTGTCTCGGGTTTTTTTAATAAAACTTTCTCCACTGGAGCCTTTTCAAGCACTGGTTTTTCTTTCTTGGTTTCAAGCGGGTCTTCTTCAAGCACCTCTGGTTTTTTTACCTCTTTTTTAACTTCTTTTTGTGGTTTACTTAATAAAGCGTGAACCAATCTATTAATAGAATCATTTTTAAATTCAGAATCAACCTCCCCTTCTTTAATTTCTTCAACTGGAGCCTCCAGCAATTCAATTTCTTCTGGCGCTTCCAATAATTCAGGCTCATCTTCGGCCTCCAACATTGGAAAATCTTCTGGAGCCTCAATTCTCTTTTTCTGCGAATCAACGAAAGAATAGGTTTCTTTTTCTGGTAAAGCTTTAATTTGTCCATGAGTAAGTTTTTCTATTTTATGCAAAACATTTTTATCTAAATTGATATTTTGTTTTAATTGCTTCATTTTCTCATTTTGTTTTTTATCAACTTCGGAAAAAATATTATCTATTACCTCTTCTGACAAAGAAAAGCCATTACTAATAATATCTCGGCCCAAAACTTCACGAACATCAACTTTGTTTTTGATGCCACGAATGTATTTATCCAATAAGGCAATAAATCTGGCCTTATTTTCTTCATCGCGAAAAGGCAAATTTAAAGTAGCACTAATTTCTTTGGCCCAAGTAAGCTTATCAATAATTTTAATTTCTTCTAGTGAGCTTTTTTCTGTTAATTTTTCTTTTTCTGCTGAAGTTTTTGTAGGCGCTGGACTCACAAAATCGAGCTCCTCTGTTTTAATATCTTTTAAAGGCTCGGAAAAATCAAAAATGCTTTCTGGTAAAACTTTTTTTACTGGTGCCTCTTCTTTTTTAATAACTTCTAAGCCTAAATAATCAGCCACTTCGGAAAATATTTTTTCTTTTAAATCTTTAGTTAGTTTTTCTGACTTGTTTTGATTTAATTTTAATTCAGATGATAAAGTTAAAGCCAGGGTATCAACTTTGATATCCTTGGTCATCACGCGCATAATAATGGAAGCCAAATTAATGCCGTACTGTTCTTCTAAGTTTTCAATCAGAGATAACACCTTGGGACTAGAAACAGCTAGCCTTAGATCTTCTTTAAGGGCATTAAATTTATATAAGTAATCAAACATAATTTATTTTTCTTCAATTTTTTTTATTTCGCTTTCAATTGCTTTTTTTTCTAAACTTTTGTTGGGGTATTTTTGTAGTAATTCTTTTAAGACTTTTATTTCTTCTTCGTGTGAATCGACTGGTTGAAATTCTCTTTTCTCTTTTGAAATTTTAATTGTTTCTGACAGGTTATCAGAAGATATATCTTCTAAAGGAAATATCTCCCACTCATCTATTGAGATGTTGGCCATAGAGTCTGGAAAGAAGACTAAATTGCGGTATATTTTTAATATTTTTCGCAAAACTTTTTTTCCTTTTTCATCTAAAACATTTGATATTTCAGAAGATGAAAGATATTTAGCCAAAACAATACTACTAAACATTCCACTACCATTTTTTTCTATAAAATGTTTTATTAAATTTGAAATAGTAGCCTCTTGCTCCTTGCCCTCAAGTATAATTTTCTTTTCTGAAACTTTTTCATTATTACTCAACAAAGCTCGAGAAAATTTTGGTAAACTATCTTTTTTATTTATAAGTAAATATACTAAAGAACCATTCATTTGGTAGCACCCGGTATT
>CAYYLI010000057.1:0-3984 GCA_964472595.1 uncultured Gammaproteobacteria bacterium
AAATATTATTCCAAGTAGAGCTCAAGCTGAAATTTTAACCAAAATGTTGGGTTTTAAAATATTACCATATAATGTTTTGTGTCGTGACTTAAAAGAAGTTTTTGCTTTTCATAAAAAATGGGAGAAGGGAAAAGAGAAATTGGATTTTAATATTGATGGAGTGGTGGTTAAGGTTAATGAATTAGCCATGTGGGAGAGACTTGGTATAGTTGGTAAGGCGCCACGCTATGCTATGGCCTATAAATTCTCAGCTGAGCAGGGAACAACTATTATTCGTGATGTTATTTGGCAGGTAGGTAGAACTGGTATTTTAACCCCAACAGCAGTACTTGATCCAGTTAGCTTGTTGGGTGTGGTTATATCCAGAGCAACTTTACATAACATGGATGAGATTAAAAGATTGGATATTAAAATTGGCGACACTGTAGTTATTGAAAGAGCAGGGGATGTTATTCCTAAAATAGTTTCAGTTTTAAAAAATTTACGTAGTGGTTCTGAACAAAAAATTTGTACACCTAAGACCTGTCCTAATTGTGAAAGTGAAGTTGTTAAAATTGGAGAAGAGGTGGCAGTTCGTTGCTCCAATCCTCGTTGCTTTGCTGTTAATTTGCGTCAGATAACTCACTTTGTTTCTAAAAACGCTTTAGACATCGAAAATATTGGTCCAAAAATAGCGGAGCAATTGTTAAATGAGGGTTTGATTCATGACTTTGCTGATATTTTTAATTTAAAAAAAGAAAGTTTGTTGAGTCTAGAACGTTTTGCCGAAAAATCGGCCGATAATTTACTCTCAGCAGTAGCGACTAAATTAGAAATTCCCTTAGCTCGCTTTATCTACGCTTTAGGTATCAGACATATTGGCGAAGAATCAGCCGAAGCTTTAGCTAATTATCTTAGCTTAAATTTAGCAAAAAAAAGTAGTCCAGTTAATGTTTCAGCTTTTGTATCTGAAGCTAAAAAATTAAAAGAAGAAGACTTGTCGGAAATTGATGATTTCGGACCAAAAGTTTCTTCTAGTATTATTTCATATTTCAAAGATCAACATAATCTAAATATTTTAAATAAATTAAATGAATTTAAAGTGAAGTTAATAGTTAAAGATATTGTTAAAGAAAGAGAGAATTTAATAAAACAGGCCAACTCTAAGATATTTGATAAAACTTTTGTTTTAACTGGAACTCTTTCTGGTTTGACAAGGGACGAGGCAAAAGCTAAAATAAAGGAGCTCGGGGGAAAGGTTTTGTCAGCGGTTTCTGCTAAATTAGATTATTTAATTGTTGGAGAAAATCCGGGTAGCAAAGAAGAAAAAGCTAAGGAATTAGGAGTAAAAATAATCAATGAAGCTGAATTTTTAAAAATGATAAAATAATATGGCTATAAGTCGAGAAGAAATTCAAAAAATTGCTAATTTGGCGCGCTTAGATTTAAGTGAAGCTGAAATTTTGCAGTACCAAGAACAACTTAGTTCTATTTTAAGACATATTGATACTTTAAAGGAGGCTCAAAGTGATGATTTAGATATCTTAGGATTAAATTTGTCTGATTATAATAGAAAAAGAGAGGATGAGGTAAAGGCTTGGTCTGAAACTGAAATAAAAACCGCCTTAAATCAAGCCAAAGAAATTAGTGATGGACAAGTTAAGGTTCAAAGAGTTTTGTAATATATGAATTTAGAAAATCTTACAATTAAAGAAGCGCGAAAGCTATTAGATGAAAAAAAAGTTAGTTCACTTGAGCTGACCAGTTTTTATTTAAAAAGAATTGCAGAATTTGATCCACAATTAAAAACCTGTATCAGTGTTTTTGCTCAGGATGCTTTAGCAGAGGCTAGATTAGCTGACTCTCGTTTAGCCAAGGGAGAAAAGGGTGATTTGCTCGGCATCCCATATTTATTAAAAGACAATATTCTAGCTAAGAATAAAAAAACAACTGCTTCTTCCAAAATGCTAGCCAATTATATTGCACCTTATGACGCTACGGTGGTCAAGAAATTAAAAGAAGCCGGAGCTATTCTTTTGGGGAAAACAAATTTAGATGAATTTGCTCATGGTGCTTCAACTGAAAACTCTGCTTTTTTTACTACCAAAAATCCTTGGAATCAAGAAAGAGTTCCGGGTGGTAGCTCTGGCGGTTCAGCTGCTGCAGTATCAGCTGACTTTTGTGTTTTTGCTCTTGGCTCTGATACCGGAGGGTCTATTCGTCAGCCAGCTAGTTTTTGTAATGTTTTGGGACTAAAACCAACTTATGGATCTGTTTCTCGTTTTGGTTTAATATCCATGACTTCATCTACTGATGTTATAGGGCCTTTAACTAAATCAGCTGATGATGCCAAAATTGTTTTAAAGTATTTAGCCGGAATTGATGAATTTGATTTAACTAGTTCTAATAAAAAAAGATTTGAGATGATTAATAAAAAAAAGAAAAAGGAAGTTTTAAAAATTAATGCCAAAAGTTTAGCTGGTTTGAAAATTGGAGTAGTAAAAGAATTTTTAGAAGAAGGCGTGAGTGAGGATATTAAAAACGGAGTGCTTGAGGCTATAAAATTATTTAAATCTTTAGGGGCTGAAATTAAAAATATTTCTTTGCCTTATAACAAATATTCTATTCCAGTGTATTATATTATTACCCCTTCGGAGCTTAGTTCTAATTTAGCTCGTTTTGATGGTATTAGATATGGTCATGGTTTTGATTTCAAACCTAAGGGTGGCTCCGAGGAAACTTTAGGTGAAATTTATCTAAAGAATAGGGGTGATGGTTTTGGTCCGGAAGCCAAGAGAAGAATAATGCTGGGAACCTATGCTTTGAGTTCCGGCTATTTTGATGCTTATTACAAAAAAGCGATGGCAGTAAAAGAAAAAATCTGTTTAGAATTTTCTAAAACCTTTTCTAAAGTTGATATTATAATCACTCCAACTTCACCCCACACTGCTTTTAAAATTGGTGAGCAGTCAAACGATCCAATTAAAATGTATTTAGAAGATATTTTCCTTACTGGTTCGTCGCTAGCTGGTCTTCCGGCTCTATCTCTGCCAGCTGGCTTTAGTAATGGTTTGCCTTTTGGTTTGCAAATTATGGCTGATAAATTCCAGGATGAATTGATATTGGATTTAGCCAAAGTTTTTCAAACAAAAACTAATTATCATAAAAATTTTCCTAAAATTAATTTTTAAAATATGTTAAATTTAAAAAAAGTTTTAGCTTTTTCTTTAATAGCTTTAGTCGCTATTTTTATCTTCGTTGTTTTTTTCTTCTCTAAAAATTATACTAAGCATTTAAGTGAGGAAGAAACATTGTTAAATGACAATCGTAAAGCGATAGATATGAATTCTTGGGTTCCAGCCAAAGAATTGCGCCCCATTGATGAGTCTGATTTTATTTGGGGAAGTAATAAGGCGAGGTTAGATATCGTTGTCTACGAAGATCTTTCAGATTTATACTCCTCTCAGTTTAACGACACTCTTAACTTGATTAAGGAAAAATTTTCTGATAAACTACGCATAGCTTTTCGCCCAGTAGTTAATAAAAGCTTTCCTGGTTCAGAAGAGACTTATCTTTTAGCTAGATGTGCGGGGGAGCAGAATAAGTTTTTTGAAATGAGGGAGTTATTGCTTGGCAAAGTTGAAGATAATATTTTATCTGAAGCTGATTTTTCCAAATATACTTCAGATTTAAAATTAGATGAGGCTAAGATAAATACTTGTTTAAATTCTGAAAAGTATTTGCCAGAGATTGAAGCTTATAGCAAAGAAGCAGAGAATTTTGGTGTTTATGGTTCGCCTACCATCTTTGTTGGGTCTGAAATTGTTTCTGGCGCTAGACAATTTCAAGATGTAGTTAATGGTAGCGGTGAAAATTTGTTAGGGATGGAAACAATAATTAATAGGAATTTGGAGCAAAATAATTTACTTAGTCAAGAAAAAAATAAATAAGGAGAGTTCGCATAGTGGTCTAGTGCGCACGCTTGGAAAGCGTGTATACCGCAAG
>CAYYLI010000058.1:0-2081 GCA_964472595.1 uncultured Gammaproteobacteria bacterium
TCCATTTTAACAGTAGCTATAACATCAGATTTTCCTTCTAAAACATTAGATTTAACCTGGACTAAACGATTAGAAGAGGTGGCTGTCCAATTAACTACGTCATTATTGAATTCAATAACATTGGTATTATTAATACTCCAATCATAAAGCCAAGAATAACCATTACTTGGACCAATTATTTGATTATCGACTGTCTTAGCTTTTACATAATAAGCCTTATCTCTATCACGAACAGAATCAAAACTTGAATGTTTAGCATCGGCATCATTTTCTTTAAGATCGTTTTTATTATCTTGGAACAGATATGATTCTGGTCTAACTTCTAAATATTCAATGGTACAAATTCCCTGTCCAGGAGTGTTAGGAGATAGGGTAGAGAAAGACCAAATATAAGAATTTTGATAAAATTTATCTGAAAATTTAAACCCGTCTTTTCCAGATTCTTCCCATGAACCAGGATCATAAGTGGTGGTGGTGCCAGTATAAAAACCTTTACCATTCATGGCCACGCCAGCAAAAGACTTTACCCCGCTCTGACTATCTAAATTCTCATCACCTTTTACAACTACAAAATATTTAGCGGAAGGCTCTAGCAGTTGGTTTGGCTTGAAGTAAACAGAGCTTTCGTCCAGATCGCTATGATCAATTTCAATACTACCCATGACTGAACAATAAACCAAGTCTCCGTCAGCGGCTATGCTTTCCTTGCCAAATATTTTTGCAATTTGCGATAGTGATTTATTAAATATTTTTTTAAGTGTGGCGAAGAATCCTTGTTCGTAAGAACTATTAGATTCAAAATTGTCCAAACCGGCAATTTTCTGTGTGCCATTAGGACAGGTGGAGCCACTTTCTTTTTCTTGTAATAATAAAATGTTGGAGTCTAAAGAAAGTGCATCCATTCTTTTATCAAAATTTATTTCAATAATTCCATTTCGACAAGCGTTGTTACTAAGTGGTCTTGGCAACACATCTAAACCTCCAATATTAGCGCTATTAGTTTTAATTTTAGGGCGAGCTTGACAACAAGTGTCAAAACCGCAACCAATCTCTTCTGGTTCTAGCTCCCCGACAGTACAATCATCGTCAGAAGAGCAACCACAGCACAAGCCACGACTAGCACCGCTACATGTTCCTTTATCTGCTTGGCAATTTAAATTCTCTCCAACCTTTTTACATATATTATTATCTGCGTCATTTGGATTACAACAACAAGTACCACAACTTTCTGAATTTCCAGAGTCCAAAGTTTGGCCACTTTCATTCAAGCAAACAAATTGACTGCAGAAACTATCGGTGCATAGCTCTGCTTCGGCATCATAGCAAGGGGTTCCTGGACCAGCTGGTGTTTTTCTGCAATTTATATTACATTCATTAAAATTATTATAAGTGCTGGTGTCAGTAGTTTTAAAACAAGTCTTACTTAAGGTGTTGCATTTATAAAAAGCACAAATTCCATATTTTTCATTAGTAGAAACATTGGAATATTTTTCTCCACCCGAACAAGAATTGGTATTTTCATTCCAACAACAACTACCTTTTTCTTTGCAAGCGCTCGCACTTGTGATGGCACTACAATTAGCCTTACAACCAGAATCAGAATCACAAGAATCAACATCTTTATAAGCTCCGGTTGTTGTTGGAGTGTTAGACGCACACATTGTTGGATCAGCAGTGTCACAATTATAATAAGGGCACATACCAATATTAGAATTATTAGAACCCCAAACACTGCTATCAGAAGCACCGCCACGACATTCATCTTTTTGAGCATCATAACAACAGGTAGCACTGTGTTCTTTGCAAGCATCGGCACTCAAAGCAGAACAATCTAAACAAGCACCGCTTGGATATTCGTTGGCAGTATCACAATATTTTCCAGAAGTAGTATCACAATTACAAGCTAAATCTCTAGTGGCCATATCAGTGGTGCTAGAAATCTTACAACCAGAGCACAAACCAAAATTAGTTGAAGAAGGATCTGATCCAGCGCTAGCTCCACAAGTGTTATCGCAAGTTAAAGGAGCGCAACAACCAGGATTACCATCTGCAGTATTTTTATCTTTTTCACAACAACATTG
>CAYYLI010000058.1:2181-3900 GCA_964472595.1 uncultured Gammaproteobacteria bacterium
ATTTGGACAAACATAACCCTCTGGACAAAAATTAAAATTAGCACAAGTTTCTGGTGGGTTATCAGGGTCTACTGGCCCAAAGGTATTAAAACCAGTAGTAAATTTCCATTGGAAAATTGAACTCAAAGGAGTTTCCGCAAAACAAGCTGATTCGTTTGCTACACAAGCTCCAGCGCGAGGACTGCCAGTTAGACAACAAACCGGAGAATCAGTTGAACAGTCATCTCTTTTGGTACAGGTCCCGATGGAAAAATTAACACTATTACCAGAAATACCAGCTCGAGACACTACAACAGGGCCAGTCAAAGAATCACTTGGAACAATAACTGAAATTTTATCAGCCCCATTATCAGACACGCTATCAACCGAAGCTGTACTTTTATTATTATAAAAAATGGCGGAACAAGCATTGCCGAAATATTCACCCCATAGAGAAACTGGGGTCTTATTAGGACCAAAACTTGGTGAAATTTTACAAATACTTGGGGCTAAAGGCAAGGCCGAATCAACTTTAAAAGTTTTAACTGAAACAACCTCTGGCCAAGAACCTATCTTTAAAACTAAATTATAATTGCCGTTGATTAGGTCTGAAGGAACTTTAATTAAAATTTGATTATTAGACCATAAATAATCAGCACAAACTGCTGGAAAATTAAAATTAGCCTCAGTATCATCAGAATTTAATCTAAAATAAACCGAGCTATTTCCTTTATATCTACCAAAATTATCACCTAAAATACTTATATATTGACCAGTAGAACCTTCACTAGGAGTAAATGAAGAAATAAATGGGCCAACCGGAGCATCAGCTAATTTGGTAAAATCTAAAATATTAGAATTAATTTTGTTTCTTTTTACAAAAGTACTAGTATCGCCAGTATTAATTGCTGGGACCTTAGCCATACCAGAAACATCACTACTTAAAGTATTAGGTATAAAAGCTAACACACTGCTAAACAAATTTCCAAAATAAACCTGGCTATTATTTAAACCAACACCATAATAATAAACATCCGAATTACTATTTCCTTCATTACTGCTAAGACCACATAATCCTGGTCTAGAAATTTCATTTATTTTTATATCTTTTATCTTAGGACCAAAATCATCGTTACTAATATCAATTTTTCCGTCTTTAGTATGGACCTCAACTCTAAAATCATCACCTGTTAATAAATTTACTGAGCTCAAAGTACTTGTAGGAATGGCAACTATAATTTTATTCTTATTCCAGGTGTTTTGACAGCTACTGTTAAAATCAGCTGGTTTTTGAGCCCTAACTTTTATTTCAGGAGCATAATTTTCTCCTCCTTTTGCTAACCACACATTAGAGCTATTTGAATAATCACCAAAATTATACCCGAATATTGTTATAAAATTTCCTTTAGTTGCGTTAGGTGTTGTTTTATTACAAGTAGAGTCTGGGCAGTCAGTATCTTTTTCACAAAAAACATTAGTATTATTATCACAAAATCCACCAACTGGACTTACGGCAGTAATAACTGGGTCTCCATCACATTTACAAGTATCAGCATTACAACTTAAGCCATGATTAGGATTACAAATATCTTCAGTCGCACTACAAGAGCCACCATCATTACAAGCCTCTCCCAACTCAGAATAACCATTATCATCATTATTGGGTACACAAGTACAAGAAGATGGACTACAAGTTAAATTAGGGTTAGTACAATCATTATTATTTGGAGAACAAGTACC
>CAYYLI010000059.1:0-3868 GCA_964472595.1 uncultured Gammaproteobacteria bacterium
ATTTGTAGAGTTTATTAAGTCGTTAAAGAAGTAGTTATAGGGGAAAGGGGATATATAAAACACCGAGTTACTTCGGTGTTTTTGTATTAAAAAAAGATCGAATTTTTCGACCTTTTTTGATTTTTTTTAGGTTGTGATTTGATCCATGTTGTTGATTCCATCATCAACCGGTATGAACAAGAACCATTCACCTGGGTCAGAAACAACCCCTGTCGAGCTATTAAAGACAGCAAACACAGAAAAGTTATATTTTAAAACTTGGTTAGGACTGGAAATTATATAAAAATATAAAGTTCCTCCTATGAATCCTTGTTTTTCAAATCTAGCTTCTCCTGGAGCGTTCCAATAGGTTGTAACACCACTTTTATTTACTCTGGCTGTAAAAAAATCTGAAAGGTGAAAACCGGTAGGGTTAATAGGACAAGCATTCAAAGAAACTTTATAAAAACATTGAACTGTCCCATCATTCAGAGTTGCTTTTCTAATAAAAATTGGTTTTGACCATTGATGAACCCAACCATAGTCCGGAACAACATTACTGTAAGTAGTGCTGTTGTTAATGTTGTCATTGTCATTTCCGTCGCCATTTGGACCGGTAATGTGGTTTTCTTTATAGCAGCCGACAACAAGAAAAACTGCTAATAGTAAAAATAAAATCTTTTTCATGATTTGAAATTTTTGGGTTTATACTGTTTTTTTATTTTTTTGTTTATATATATGTTCACGTCTTTAGGACGATCTTGTTAATGTTCTTATTTATTATATAAATGAATAGTTTCTTGGATAATATTATCCCAGTTATATTCGCTTAATATCTTATTATAAACTTTATTGATGTTTATGTCAACATTCTCTCTAACATTAGCATTATTTAGGTATATATCTAATTTTTCTCTTAAATCATTAGTATCTTTAGATCTAAATCTAAATGAATCATTTCCCATGACTTCTAGATTGGCTTCAATGTCGCTAATTATAATTGGTAACTTATACGAACCTGCTTCTAGTAATGAAATGGATAATCCTTCAGCTTCGGAAGCTTGAATAAATAGAAAAGCATTAGAATATAATTCTTGCAGTGTGGTATCAGTTTGAGATCCGGTAAATATAATATTAGAATTATCTTTAGCTAATTCTTTTAATTCACTGGCAAAATCACCATCACCCACAATAACTAATTTTTTCTCAGTGCCTAATTCTTTGTAAGCAGAAATTAAATATTCTAGTCCTTTTCTTTTTACCAAACGAGAAACAGAAAGAATATATGAACCTTTTTCTAAATTCCATTTTTCTTTTATTTCTTTAGCTCTCAAATTTTCTTTGATATTAACTCCATTAGGAATATAGTTAGCTTGACGTTTGTATGTTTCTTCAACATATTGTTTTAAACTCTTGGAAACAACAATAACTTCATCAGCTAATTTACAACCAATTCTTTCACCTAGGGAAAGATAGAATTTAGCAAACTTACCCCATTTAGAGTTTAGATAACATTGGCTATGAAAGGTAAAAACTATTTTAACTCGAGGACGAAATATTTTCACAAGCCACATTAAAGAAGCTGGTCCAATAGAATGAAAGTGAATAACATTAGCTTTTCTTTTAAAGATAAAATCTAAAACTGACAAAAAGGTGTGACTAATTGCATCTAAGTTTTTAGTTGAAATACTAGGTAGGGAAATAAGTTTAACGCCCATGAATTCAATAAAGTTTTTGCTAGTATAATTACGTCGAGTATAGGCAAAAACCTCATATCCATTTTTGGCTAATTGTATGGCCAAATTTTCTACATGAGTCTCAACTCCGCCTCCATGAGCCGGAAGTCCTTTTTGTCCAATAATGTATATTTTCATATCTTTATATCTTTATATAACTAAAAATATTAGCATAATTTAAAAATAATGTCAAGCTGATTTTGAGTTTCAAAAAAAGCCCATTTTATTGGGCTTTTGTAAAGGAAAATTATATTATTAGAGCCACTTCTTTTTTCTAAAAAATATTAACATTATCATCAGAAGAAAGCCAAAAATAGTCAAAACATTAATTAAATAATTCATTCCGCTAGCTGTTTTTAGGGGGTTAGGATCCATGTTCATTCCTAATACCGAAGCAATAAGGTTTAAGGGCATTAAAACTGCAGAAACAACAGTCAAGGTTTTCATAATATTATTAGTCCTGTAATTGGAAATAGATTCGTTGGTGTCGTGGAGTGATTCAATAATTTCTTTTTGAATGTCAGAAAATTCCCAAATTCTTTGGCTATGTTCGGCTAAGACTTCATAGTATCTTTCAATTTGTTTTTGCGGGACAAGACTACTTTTCATTTCTGATAATTTTTTCATGATGTTTCTGTGATTTTGCACGATGCGACGAATGTTAATAATATTTCTTTTTAAAGTTAATAATTGTGAAGTAATAACTTCTTGTTTTTGTGAAAATATTTTGTTTTCTGTTGTATTTATATCAATACTATTTTTATCTAAAAGTAAATATGAGTCCTGAATTAGTTTATCTAAAATTTCATAAAGAAGAACGGCCGAAGATTCTGATAAATATGACTCTAAAAAAGCTGAATCTTTTTTACAAAATTCAAAAAATTCATTAAGAGCTTTTGTTTTGCCGTCATGAAGACTAATAAGTAATCCGTGTCCGATAAAAAATTCAATTTCTCCAGGGACAATTTTTCCATTAACAAGAGCTGGGAAGTGGAGAATTATAAAAAGATAATCCTTGCCCTGATAAATCATCGGTCTTTGAGCTGAAACTATAGATAAAGAAGCTTCCAAATGTTTTTCTTCAAAAGCAAATTGTTTTTTTAAATAATTTATTTCATTTTTTCCTGGATTTATAATATTATACCACTCAATTTTCCCAGGAGTCTTAGGATTATCAATGGTGGTCATTTGAATTTTGCTAGAAATTTGGATGTTTTTTTTCATATAAATTTATTTTGAATTTTTATGATGAGTTTATATTTTTTGATATCTATATTTTAGCAAATTTTGAAATAAAAGTCCAAATTTTTCAAGGTTTACTAAAACAAATATTTCCTATATAATTGAATTATCTAGAAAATCTATTAATTTTGTTATTATGATTAATATTTTAGGGATAAATTTGAATGATGATTTGAGTTTAGAAAAGTTTTTAAGCCGTTTTTCTGATTTAATGAAAAATGGTAAACAGAATTATATTGTTACTCCTAATCCCGAAATAATTTTAAAAGCTCAAAAAGATGAAGAATATTTTTATATCTTAAACGAAGCTGACTTGTCATTGCCAGATGGTTTTGGCTTAACTATGGCTGCTACTTTAATGGGAAAAAGAATAAAGAGACTGACTGGTTCTGATTCAATTTTGGAAATATTATCTTTGGCTGAAAAAGAAGGGCATAAGGTTTTAATGGCTAATAACAAAAATGGCTTATCATCAGCTTCTGATATTTCTTTAGCTTTGGCTAAAAAATACCCTAGATTAAATTTTTTGATTGAGGATATGGAATTTGACGCTGTTTTTTCACCCAAGAAAGATTTTGTTAATTTCTCTTTTTCTAAAGATAATTTTCTAACTAGGATAGTAAAAAAGATTGAAAAGAGGGTGAATGAAAAATTAGAATTTTTAGTTAGAGATAAGGTGTATGATTTTGCTCCTGACATTTTAATTTGTAATTTTGGTGCCCCTAAACAAGAAAAATTTATTTTTCATAATTTAAATAAAATACCTAGCTTAAAAGTAGCTATTGGAATTGGTGGCGCACTTGATTTCATTACCGGAAAGATTAAACGAGCTCCTAAGTTTATGAGAAAATTAGGTTTGGAGTGGTTATATCGTTTAATTAAACAGCCGGAGAGATTTAAGAGAATATTTA
>CAYYLI010000060.1:0-3867 GCA_964472595.1 uncultured Gammaproteobacteria bacterium
TCAATTTATTTTATATATTACTTTAAAAATCGCATATTAACAATCAAATATATATAACATGAAAAAAGGAAAAAAAATTAAAGTTGGTTTGGTAAACCTGTCTAAATTAGAGAAGTTTAGAGAAAACCCAAGTTTCCAAAATGATATTCGTTTTCTCACGGAGAACAATATCGATTTTGTTGATTATTGTCTGGATTATGATAAGCCAGAAGATCTACTGAGAGGCTTTCATAAAGCCTTAAAAAACCCAGAAATTGATTTAATATTTTTTGTCCGTGGAGGCGAAAAACTTACTCGATTTGTGAATGATATTGATTGGAGTTTAGTGAAGAAGGCTAACAAAAAGTATATTGGATTTTCTGATCCAACTAACTTTTTCTTTTTTGCGACAAGATATGGTCAAACCTGCTATTATGGCACCAACCTTCTTAACATCCATGACAGATTTAATTCTGATAAATTTACTGAAGTTGATAGAAAAGCTTTAGTTAATTTTTTTAAAACTGGGGAAGAAGTGCCCTATAATTGTAAAGCGCTCTTCAAAGAGCCAGTTGATCTTACGCAAGAAAAAATTATTGGTGGGCATATTGAGATTACTACCTTCATGCTTCAACTTTTCTCGGAGTTAAAAATCTCAGATAACTATTTGCTCTTAGAATATCATCTTAATGAAGCTAGTTCTCTGTTTGAGTTGGAGCTTTTTATTGACCAACTAAAACACATAATTAGATACAATTTGCCAAAGGGTTTTGTTCTTGGTTGGAGTCAACTTTTTAATCCCGATGGTTCTCTTATGGATACTGACAAGGTAAACCAATGCTTTGTTGATAATTTAAAAGAGTTTGATCTACCAATTATGTATGTGGACCATATTGTGAGTCCAATTAAATTAGAGTTATAAACGAAAAAATATTGAATCATGGAAAAAGGAGAAATCGATCAAAATGAATGTTCTGAAATTATTTCAGTTATTACTGATCTTGTGGGTGAAATTTGTGAAGAAGTTAGGGATATAAAAGATGAAGATTTGGTAGAGCCGTTTAAGGAAATAGAGCCAGATGAAAAATTTTTGGACTACATGGAGGTCATTGAAAAGAGATTTTTTTATCTTTATGTTACTTTCAAGGCTAAAAAGCAAGAAATAAAAATGAAAAAAGTAGAAGCTGCTTTGAGACTGTTAGCTAGTCTACGCTTAATTGAAAAAAATGTAGAATTTTCTGCTCGTAATATTAATTTTAGAAAAGGGTTTAAAATAGTGGAAAAAAAGGAGAAGATAACTCCTTACTCTAAAAAGATAGATTGATTTATAGGAGGCGTTTTTTTGCCTCCTTTTTTATTTATTATATAGGGTCTTGATTTTTTATTCTATTTCCTTTATTATTTAGTTGAGGTGATTTACCTTATATTTTTTTAGGAGAGATGCCAGAGTGGTTGAATGGAACAGTCTTGAAAACTGTCGTGCCTTAACGGGTACCGTGGGTTCGAATCCCACTCTCTCCGCAGATTAAAATAGCTCTAAATAGGGGCTATTTTTGATAGGGGGTTTATCACTTTGGAACCGTATGTTATAATATTTATATTAAATATTAATAAAATTTATAAATATGATTACAAAGTACAAATTAGTTGTTTTTGTGCCACTGGATTTTGCGGACAAGGTTAGAGATGCTATCGGTAATGCTGGTGGTGGAAAAATTGGTAATTATTCATTTTGTAGTTTTAGCTCAATTGGTTTTGGACGTTTTTTTCCTGGTGAAGGCGCCAATCCAAATATTGGTGAGGTTGATAAATTGGAGCAGGTTCAAGAAGAAAGAATTGAAGTTCTTTGTGAAGCTGCTATAGTTGACTCTATTATAACCGCGATGAAGAAAGCTCATCCTTATGAAGAGGTGGCTTATGATATATATCCTCTAGAGTCTAGATAATGAAAAAATAAAAAAGTTTCAACTACTTCCCACTCTCTCCGCTAACAAAATAAACCTGATTTTCCAACAATTTTAACATAAAATATAGATATGCCTAAAATTATTTTAGTTAACAAAAAAGATCAAGAAATCGGCAGCGATGATAAATTAAAAGTTCATAAACTGGGCTTGCTTCATCGCTCTTTTTCGATTTTTGTATTTAATTCTACAGGCGAACTTTTAATTCAAAAGAGAGCTAAAACTAAATATCATAGTGGTGGTTTGTGGTCTAATACTTGCTGTAGTCATCAAAAGCTAAACGAATCATTAAACAAAGTTATACATAAAAGATTAATAGAAGAAATGGGAATTGATTGCGATTTAAGAGAATCTTTTAGTTTTTTGTATAATGTTAAGCTCAATAATAATTTAATTGAAAATGAATTTGATCATGTTTTTGTTGGTATTTGTGATAAAAAACCAAAACCGAACTCTAAGGAAGTATCAAACTTTAAATATATTTCTATAAAAGAACTTAAAAAAGATATTAAGGCTCATCCAAATAGTTATACAGAGTGGTTTAAAATTATAATTGAAAAATATCTGATAAATTTGACAACCAATAAAACTGATGAAAGTTTAGAATATTGGGACAAATCAAAGGAAATATCAAAAGAGCTTAATAATTTTTTTGAAAAGTTTTGCAGCTGTAATATCGAGTTTGATTTTATAAAAGATCTTTATTTAACTAAGTCAGTTCATTTAAATGGAGTTCAGTTTTATGGTGGGTTTGTTGCTGGTAATAAAAATAAAGATTGGAAAAAGTATTTAGTGGTTCCAATAATTATTGAGTTAATAATGATTTGGGCTTATAAAACTAATCAAATAATTGATGACAAAAAATCAGTTTGGGAAAACAAGGAAAGTGTAAAAGAAACCGTTTTAAAGCATGATTTATTATTATCTTTAATTTTTAAACTATTAAATATATCAAAGAAAATTTTAAAAAATAAATTTGAGTATTTTGATTATTTAGTAAAAGAAATGATGTATAGTATGACCAAGGCATTTTTTATAGAAAAATATGAATTAAATATTAATTTTTTAGATATTAATAAAATATTAAAAAACTGGGATGAAAAATATGCCGAACGAAATATTAATTTTAATTTAGTTTATGATTATTCTCCTTTAATTGGCTTTTGGCTAGCAACTGATGATAATAATATATTTAAAAAATATGACCAGTATTTTAAAATTAATAAAAGATTTTCTGAAATAGGGCAAACAGTCAATGACATGGGTGATTGGGTTCAAACTTTTGATGGTAATGTAAGAGTTTATCAGGACCAATTTGCTGATATTAGAAATGGCATAATAACTTGGCCGGTTTATAAATCTATAAAAAATAAGGATATTTTGTTAGCTTTAAAAAATCCAAATATTACTTTAAAAAAAGATTGGCAAAAAAAGATTTTATTATTAAAGCCGAGCTTGTCTTTAGAATTGAAGAAAATATCTAAAAAATGTTTTAATAATTTAGATGATTTTTGGAATAAATATAAAAAAACTGATAATAATTTTATTGTTAAAACGTATTTATTGTTAAAGCATAATAAATATTTAAAGTAATTTAATATAATAATATTTATTAAAAAACATTTTATTTAATTAAAATTGTTCCAACTACGTCCCACTCTCTCCGCAACATCGTGCTAGCACGAGGATTCATGTTTTATTTACTGATTATTTTTATAGAATATGGAAAAAATTAAAATAGAACAAAACGAGAGCCCTATAGAATCCAAGATTATTAGCCCTCAAGAATTAATAGATATTATCTATAAAGGGAAATCAATTCCGCAAGATGATCGTTTTTTATCAATTGACAGGGGCGGTGTTTTTAAATATTTTGATCCTCGAGATTTATTTGAAAATGTAGAAAATAAAGTTTATTCTGTTA
>CAYYLI010000061.1:0-3837 GCA_964472595.1 uncultured Gammaproteobacteria bacterium
AAAGAGATGGTAATTCATATAAAACAATACAATTCGGCTCTCAATGTTGGTTTGCTCAAAACCTAGCCTATCTGCCAGCAGTTTCAAACAATGCTGACTTTGTTACTCTAGGGAGTACTTCCCAACCCGCCTATGGAGTTTATGGCTATACTGCTGGCTCTGATGTAAGTGTTGCCAAAGCCACCACCAACTATAAAACCTATGGAGTATTATATAATTGGTTTGCGGCAGTAAACTCCTCAAACACTGATGGCTCAGCTGAAGGAGCACAAGGTGCTTGTCCAACTGGTTGGCATGTACCAACATCAACTGAATTTGAGAAATTGTATAATACAATTAACAATGATACTAAATATAGATGTAACTCAACAAGTGGAGCAATTGGAAAAGCTATGTCTGCTCCTTCTGGTTGGATAAATAGTGCAGTTGATTGCCAAGTTGGCAACAATCAACAAACAAACAATTCTACTGGATTTAATGGTCTGCCAGCTGGCTACCGCGATACTAGTGGTGCTTTTGGTAATATGGGTTATAGCACGGGCTTTTGGTCTTCTTCATTCTCTAGTTCTTATGCTCTTGACCGCGTCCTGAACTATAATAACTCTAGTTTCAAGTCTTATTCCAATTCGCCAGTCTTTGGTTTTTCCGTTCGTTGTCTGAAGAACTGATTCATAAAAATCCATCTCTCCTTACTCGTCCTAGCCACAAAGTGGCGTAGACGAGCATTTGTTTTTATCATATTTATGGCACAAAACATTTCACTTCCAATATACAAAACTAGTTATGACGTGCTTATGGTACTTTTTCAACTCTCGGCTAAATTTAGCCGAGAGTTGAAATTTACTCTAGGTGAAAAGATGAAGAATGAGACTGTTGAATTATTGGTGGATATTTGTAAAATTAATAACAATGAAAAAATAGATGAAGAATTATTTTCTTTAGCTTTTGACAGAGCGGAGCGAATTAAAATCTACCTTCGTATAGCCAAAGATTTAAAACAAATAAATTTGGATAAATTTGTTGATGTTAATGAAAAAATAGAATACATTTTAAAACAACTATCTCTTTGGGAAAAAAATTGGGCCAGAGTTGCTTAAGTTAAGGTTTAAGCAAGTGTGCCCTGAATCAGTTCAATGGTCCACTAAAGTTTATTTACTTTATTAATAATATTTTAGTGATGGGCTAATATGCCCGTTTTTGTTTGTCTATTAGCCATTTACCTAGTTTCTTAAAAGAATTAAACTAGGCAAAGAGTAAAGCGACCATTTAAGCCAGCTGGCAACCGCAATACTAGTGGTGCTTTTAATAATATGGGTTATAACACGAACTTTTGGTCTTCTTCATTCTCTAGTTCTAATGCTCTTAACCGCAACCTGAATTATAATAACACTAGCTTCAACTCTAATTCCAATTCGCCAGTCTTTGGTTTTTCCGTTCGTTGTCGAGCACTGATTTTTAAAAAAGAGGATATCCTCTTTTTTAAATGTAATTAAGTTTATAATATGGCTGATCAATTATTAAAAGATTTATTTAAAGCCTATTTTGATGCCAGAAGAAATAAGAGAAATACTTGTAACGCCCTGGAATTTGAGATTGATTATGAAAGAAAAATTTTTGATTTATATTATGATTTAAAAAATAGTAACTATGAACTAAGCCGTAGCATTGCTTTTATAGTCAACCATCCAGTCAAAAGAGAAGTTATCGCTGCTTCTTTTCGCGACAGAATAATACATCATCTAATTTTTAATTATATTAATCCTGTTTTCGAAGCAAGTTTTATTAATGATAGCTATAGTTGTCGTAAAGGAAAGGGTACTAGTTATGGCATTAAAAGAGCACAACATTTTATACGCTCCTGCTCTAATAATTATACAAAAGATTGCTATATACTAAAATTAGATTTATCGGGGTATTTTATGAGCATTAATCGCAATGTTTTGTATAAAATTATAGAAGATAAATTAATGAAGAAAAACATTGAATATAATTTTGATGTTTTTTTAGTCTTAGATTTAATTAAAAAAACTATTTTTAATAATTGTATAGGAAATTGTTTAGTCAAAGGTGATTTAAAGGATTGGTCTAGTTTGCCAATTAATAAAAGTTTGTTTTGCGCTAAAAAAGATTGTGGTCTACCAATTGGAAATTTGACCTCGCAATTATTTAGCAATATTTATTTAAGCAATTTTGATAATTTTGTTAAAAGAAACTTAAGATTTAGATACTATGGTCGTTATGTTGATGACTTTATAATAATAGATAGAGATAAAAAAAAATTAAGGAAAACCATTCTTTTAATTGATAAATATTTAAAAGAAAATCTGTATTTAAAATTACATCCTAAAAAAATTTATTTACAAAACTTTTCTCACGGGGTAGATTTTTTAGGGGCAGTTATTGGGCCTTATAAATTTTTTTGTCGTAACAGATTAAAGCATAATATTTATAAATCAATAATACAAACAAATGAGAGCCTAGCAAAAGAAATGTCAAAAAAGGGGTTAAAAATTATTTTAGCTACAGCCAACTCTTATCTAGGATCTTTAAGTAAATATCAAAGTTTTAATTTGCGCCATATTATTTTTAATAAAAGATTGTCTATTACTTTTAAAAAGGTTTTTAAGCATAAAAGAGGCTATAAAAAAGTAAATTTAACTTATTTGGCATTATCAACTGCCTTTTTGACATTAGAACGTTTTTACCTTATTATTAATATGGTATATACGTATTAAATTACTAACTTTTATATATGATTTTAGATAAAAAATTAGCCTCAAGTGATCCAGAAATTTTTGCTTTAATAAATAAAGAAGCAAATAGACAAGAGGAAGAAATTGAATTAATTGCTTCAGAAAATTATGCTTCTTTGGCTGTTTTAGAGGCTATGTCTTCGGTTTTAAACAATAAATATAGCGAAGGTTATAGTGGAAAAAGATATTATGGTGGTAATTCTGTGATTGATGAAGTTGAAACTTTAGCCGTGGAAAGATTAAAGAAGTTATTTGGAGCAGAGCATGCTAATGTTCAGCCTCTTTCTGGTTCTCCGGCCAATGCTGCGGTGTATATGGCTTTTTTAGAACCAGGAGATAAAGTATTGGGGTTAAAGCTTGACCACGGCGGACACTTATCTCATGGGCATAGTGTTAACTTCTCTGGACGTTTATATAATTTTGTTCAATATGAGGTAGAACAAGACGGTAAGATTGATATGGATAAAGTTCGAGAAGTGGCGCTTCGAGAAAAACCAAAAATGATAGTAGCTGGTTTTAGTGCTTACTCACGTGATCTTGATTGGAAAAGATTTAAAGAAATTGCTGACGAAGTTGGCGCCTATACTTTTGCTGATATTGCCCACATTGCTGGATTAATTGCGGGTGGGGTTTTAAATAGTCCAGTTCCATATTTTGATGTTGTTTCTAGCACTACTCATAAAACCTTACGTGGTCCTCGCGGAGCTTTTATTCTTTGCAAAGAACAATTTGCTAAGCAAGTTGATAAAGCAGTTTTTCCAGGAATGCAGGGCGGACCACACGATCACATTACAGCAGCTAAGGCAATGGCTTTTAAGGAAGCGCTAGAGCCAGAATTTAAAATTTATTGTCAGCAAGTTGTGCAAAATGCCAAGACTATGGCCAATAGATTTATGGAGCTCGGTTATGAAATTGTTTCTTCTGGCACCGATAATCATTTAATGGTAGTTGATTTGAGAAATAAAGAAATGAGTGGATTAGAAGCCGAGCAAATTTTAGAAAAAATTGGTGTTTCTGTTTCTCGTTCTACTATTCCTAATGACCCAGCTCCGCCTATGAAGCCATCTGGTATTAGAATTGGTAC
>CAYYLI010000062.1:0-3619 GCA_964472595.1 uncultured Gammaproteobacteria bacterium
CGCAGTTGACTGTTAATCAATTGGTCGCGGGTTCGAATCCCGCCCTCGGAGCGAGTGATCTGTACCCCAAAAAGTAGGCAAAATTTGTCTGCTTTTTTGATAGGGAAAATAAAATCAGTAGAAGACAAAAATAAATTACAAAAATTAGTTATTTATCAAGCAAAAAATAGCTCGATTTAGTTTTCTGTTGATAAAAGATTCAACTGTTGCGAAAAGCGCAATAGTTTGAAAAAAAGAAGGAGATAGAGAGGTGAAAAAATATTAGATAGATATAAAAAAATAATAGCTATCATAGTGCAAGTTTTTTATACCAGGAAACCACAGACTGTTTGCTGTTCACCTTATCAAAGCCACTAAGTGTTGCCAAGCTATTGGACTATCGCAGTCTTATTTACAAAAGTATATTTATTTGGTATTATTTTGTATTACATTAACAATTTAAAATATAGGAGGTTAAAAAATGAAAAATTTTTGTCAAAAAGCACAGCTCATTCTTTCTTTAGAAAAGGACGATGAAAAAAATATTGCAGGAATGCAATTAAGAGTTTGGAAATTTAATAATGGAACAACAGTTTTGGTTCGAATTTTGAAGCATGATGATGTTGCTGAAAAAAAACTATGGGATGGAAAAAGAACTCTTCAGGAAGTTCATGAATTAATACTTACTTTATTGAAAGATCTAAAAATTATTTCTGATAAAAATAATTGGGAATACTCAGTAGACGAAGCTATTAATTTCTGTGATCAAGATGAATATGAAGAAAAAGAAAATTCTACATATTTTTCTTGGTCCGTTAAAAAGTCCTTATTACATTTTTAAAGGATACAAGGAGGCTCTCTAAGCCTCCTTTTTAATTTGAGGCAAGTTTATAAAATTGTTTTAAGTTTAGGTTAAATAACCCAACTGATTATTTAAAAAAGATTAGAAAAAGATATTTGGTGTTGAGCAATTACATAGGGACAAATTGTCCTTAGGTAAGAATGCTTACTATAGGTAGAAAAATAAGAATAATCTTGTAAAAATTTAACTTAGATTCATATCAAATATTATATAATAAATAATATTTATTTATATAATATGACCACAAAAAACAAAGTTCAGGAATTAGCAATATATCAAGCTAAAAATGGCGTTATAGAGCTTAAACCAGATTTTGACAAAGAAACTTTTTGGTTAAGCAAAAAGCAAATTGCTGATATTTTTAATATTGATAGGTCTGTTGTTTTAAAACATATTAAAAGTATATTTCAAGATAAGGAGCTTGATCAAAAATTGGTATGTGCAAATTTTGCACATACCACAAAGCACGGTTCTATAACGGGTAAAACTCAGACTCGTTTATTAAAGCATTATAATTTAGATATTGTTTTAGCTATTGAATATCGTGCAAAGTCTTCTTTGGCTGTAGAATTTCGCAAATGGGCTACAAAAACATTAAAACAACATATTACTCAAGGTTTTACTATTAATAAAAATATAATAGACAAAAATCGTCAAGAATTTTTGAAAGCAGTAGAGGATATAAAATTATTGACTAATATTAATCCAGGTTCAATTCTCTTGACAATTGTAATACAACTGTATTATTATATAGATATAATAATTAACTCTAAGAATATGCGACAAGTGTTAAGCCTATCATTACCACAACAAACTACAATAGAAATAAAAAAAAGTGCCAAGCAAAGAGGGTTTACTTCTGTTTCTGGGTATATTAAATATCTATTTGATTTAGATCAAGATTTAATTTCAGAAACCGAGCTTTTAAATTCTATTAAATCAGCCAGACAAGAGTATAAAGAAGGACGAGCAATTAAGGCTAAATCATTGATTGATCTCGTATGATAGTTAAAGAATTGTATTATTCCAAAAAATTTATCAAAGAATTAAAAAAACTCCCAGAAGAGATTATTAAGTTAGCCGCAAAAAAGGAAGCTGTATTTAAGAATAATCCTCTTCATTCTTCTCTTCGTTTACATGAATTGCATGGTAAATTTAAAGGAATCTGGTCCATTTCAATAACTGGCAATTACAGAATCATATTTGAGCGCATGGAGAATGGAGATATAATGTTTATCTCTATTGGCAAACATGATATATATAAATATTTGTAATATAATTTGCTCCTTGTTTTAGTATAAATATGTGATATACTCATTATGTGCTCAAATTAAAGCACTATTTAGCTATTTATTATAAGACTAAATAAAATTAATAATATATTTATGGGAAATTTTAATCGAGACAGAGGCTCTAGAGATAGAGGTAGTTTTGGTCGAGGTGGTGACAGAAGAGGTAGAGGTGGAGACTCTAGACCAGAAATGCATAGAGCTACTTGTGCTGAGTGTGGCGCTAGTTGTGAGGTTCCTTTTAAACCAACTGGAGGTAAACCAGTTTATTGTAGTAATTGTTTTTCCAACAAAGAAGGTTCTGCTCCAAGAAGATCAAATGATAGAGAAAGATCTAGATCAATGTTTAGTTCTGATAGAGGAGAAAGAAGAATGTTTGAAGCTGTGTGCGATGGATGTGGTAAGGATTGTGAAGTTCCTTTCAAACCATCAGAAGATAAGCCAGTATATTGTGATGAATGTTTTGGAAAAAACAATGATTCACGAAGAAGTGAACCTAAAAGAAATGAAAGTAGAGGAAACTCTTCTGACAATTCTCTAAGCAAACAAATTGAAGCTTTAAATTCTAAATTGGATAAGGTTATACAATTATTAACTCCAAAGGATAAGAAGGAAGAAGTTATTAAATTAGCTCCTCAAGGAACTAAATTAGCTCCTAAAGAGATTAAGAAGGAGAAGACTGTTAAGGTTGTGAAGAAAGAAGCAAAGAAAAGCCCTAAGAAGCCAGTAGCTAAAAAGGCTAAGGTTTTAAAAAAGAAGGGTAAATAATAGGGGATATAAGGTTATTATAAGAAGACTGTTTGTTTCAAGCAGTCTTTTTTTATTTGAATAAAATGTTATAATATTAATATAAATATATAAAAATATGAGAAAAAGGAAACTAATAGTTTTAGGGATTATAAAGAATGATAAAAATGAGTTTTTACTTAGTCAGCGTTATGATCCTGATATTTTAGAAGCACATCTTCGTTGGGATTTGCCAGGTGGAAAGAATGAATTTGGTGAGAGTTTACCAGAAACTTTAGAAAGGGAGGTCTTAGAAGAAACGGGCTTAAAGGTTGAAGTTTTAGAAATGCTTCCAAAAAGTGTTTCTAAAAAATGGCAACATAAAGATTATAGTGTACATGTTATTGTTGTTTGCTATTATTGTCTTTATATAAGTGGAGATTTAAAATTAAAAGATCATAAGATAAATGATTTAAGGTGGGTTAAAAAAGAAGATTTTAAAAATTATGATTTTTTACCAACAACTAAAGTTTTTGTTGATATGATTTAGAATGGTGGTATATAAAATACTCAGAGACTGATCGCTATGAGACTTATTTTAAGTCTCTTTTTTATTTGATTTTTTATTTCTTTTTGCTATAATATATCTATCTCAAAGGATATATAATAATTAATAATAAAAAGATGGCACTTAAACCACATAGAGTTGGCAAAAGAAAAAATAGTAAATCTCACAAAACAGCTAAAAGATTAGAGATTAAGA
>CAYYLI010000063.1:0-3465 GCA_964472595.1 uncultured Gammaproteobacteria bacterium
CGCCAGGTTCTCATCCTGGTAATAGGGGTTCGATTCCCCTAGAGATCACCAAAAAAGCAAATTAACAATAATATTAACACCAAAAAAGAAGAAATCATGGAAAAAGAGAAAATTGAAGAATTTATTGCTCATAATGAAGCAAAGATTAAGATAAACACTAGCGATAAAGTCTGCGAAAAATATTCCGGCTTTAAACACAAAGATCTTATTATCAAAGAAGGAAGATTGGCTGTAGTTATTGGAATTGGTTATAATCATTTTTCTTTACAATTAGAATTTTGGAAAATGGAGCTAGGAGACTTAGGAATTACCAACACTGATCCTAAAAGATGGAGAAAGGCCACAACAGCGGAAATAATAGAATATTGCAAAACCGGGAAAAGGCCAGAAATTTCTACGATTGAATACATAGACTCTTCAAAAGCTCAATTAGCAATAGCCTAAACAAAAAAGAGTAGTTCAAAACTACTCTTTTTAAAAATCTAAAAATGCGCACTTATTATTTAATCTTTCCCGTAAATTTTTTCGTATCTCTTAATTAACTCTAACTGATCTTCATTTGACTTTCTCACAGCTCCTCTTATAATCTTTGCCTTTTCTTTGGATGGTAAATCATCAAAGCTAATTATTTCTTCTTTATTTTTAACATTTTTCTTCAAAAAAAACATATTATTATTTAATTAACATTATTTCTCCTCTGACAAGCGCCAGTATAAAAATCATCAGCTAAGCAAGTAGAGCCATCAGGGAAAGTACAAACAGCAGCTTCTACTGCTTGAGTTTTACCACCAGACCAAGCACAGAATTTTTGAGCCATAGTATCATAACCAGTTGTTTTTACTCCGCCAACTGGGCACTCACCTCTAAACATGGCCCACTCTTCACAAGCTCTAGCATCATCAAAATAACAAAGGCCATATTGACTGCCATCAGCCTTTTCTTCAATAACTAAATTACCTCCCTTTTCCTTACAATTAGTGCTAGCATGATTAGCAATTTGTGATGCTTCACCCAAAGCTTCCATAACACAATCACTAAGAGTAGTTTTACCATTTTCTTCTATAAAGACGGTATTGCCCTTATTCCAAAAGATAAAAGATTCGTCAGTGTTGGCATAACGGGCACCACTAGCTGAAATAGTTTGGGGCAAATTAAAAAAACGATTATCCCCTAATTTAATATTAACATAACCATTAATACCATTATGGAATTCGGCCATTATTTCCTGCCCACCAGAACAAACAAATTTGGCAGTAACAGCCACTTCATCAATTTTCTTTTTTTCCCCTTTTAACTGGATAGGAGATTGAAGATAAGCAAAGGCTGACAGAAAAACCATTGCTAAAGAGATAGTGAAAACAAATATCAAAAAAACTAACCTTAATTTTTTCATATTAATAGTATTAATTATATAATATTATTATAGCATAAATCCCCCTTTTTCCAAAAGGTATTTTTACTGTCGCCTTTTTCTAAAAAATTTGCTATAGTAGAAACATCCAGACGAAGGGATATCCGAACGGCTAACTACCTAAGGAGACCCTTTAATAAAGTCTACCGGTTATCCTGGTGGTTTTTATTTTATTTTTATATTTAATTTAAAACATATTATAAGTGTATTTGATATAATAAATAATTATAAATAATGAATACATTTATGGAAAATAATTTAGATATAGAAAAGTTTGAATTATTAAAAAGTGATATAGAAAAAAAATATAAAAAAATAGCAAATATATACAATCCCGCCTTGCAAACAAAAATATTTTTCAATTCCAATGGGCTACATCATTTAAAATATGATAATAATAGATCAAAAAGAGATAAAATAATTCAAAAAAATAAATTTATGTTTTTTGATAGCGCCGTAAGTATTTTAAAAAAGTCGTCTACCGTTCAAGAATATCGACGACTTTTTTCCATTTCAAATAAAACAAAAACTACAAAAATAATGGAATTTTTTGCTTTTTGGGCGATAATAAGCTTTACTAAAAAAATAAGAATAAAAGTGATAGTCAGAAGAATTGGGGGCGAAAAAGGACAATTCCATTTTTGGAGTGTTATGCCATTTTGGCGATTAAGTAAAAATGGACGAGTTGTTAATTCAAAAAACATTGAGAATGAATAAATAAAAAAACCCTTCTTGAAAAGAGTTTTTTTATTGTGCCTGCTTTTCGGCTTAATAACTCGAGTTTAGCCGAACGGAGCTTTCGCTCACAAGCACTATAGTTAGTATAGCAAATTTTTCTTAAAAAAGCAATAGTTTTAAAATTTAATCTTGCATTTTTCTAAAAAATCTGCCATAGTAGAAACATACATACGAAGAAGGCACCAAAGTATTTTTAATACAGAGAATCCTCTTTAATAAAAGCCACTAGTTTTCTAGTGGTTTTTATTTTATATTTTTTAAAGAGATATTTTCTAAATCTTTCCCAGTCAATAACCCAAGAAATTTCATCTAATTTAGTTCCCATATACAAATTTTGTCCATCAATAAAACATAAATTATTTTCATCCATACTATTTTTATTAATTATTAGATAATAAAAATAGTAGCAAAAAAGTAATGAACTCTTTTTAAACAAACAATAATTTTAAGATAAAAATTTAAAAAGGATAATAAAAAAGGGTTGTAATTTTTTACAACCCTCCCACTTTTATAGTGGGATTATTTTTTTTATCCTTCTAGTTTTTGGTAAAAACTTATTCTTCTTTGAAATATTAATGATAAGTATACTACCATCTCTATCTTGATGAAGAAAATAAGGATGTTTATCTGGTTCATCCTTGATTTCAGAACCAGTACAATAATTTTCTCTCAAAGTCCCTAACAAAAAGCCGAGCAATCCCTCAAAGAGATTGATTGACTCTTCCCTTTTAACTTCTTCTTCGTCCTCAACATCTTCTAATAATAGGGCGTAGGCGGAATTACTTCGAGGTGAAAAATTAATTTTTTCTAAAACTTCTTGTGGTTTCAAAAAATAATTAACTTCTATAGTTTTTTCTAGTTTTTCCAATATTTTACTTGGATCTACTTTTTCAGGAATAATAATTAGATTATCAAAACTTCCAACTTCGTTCAAAATTTTCCACTCTAATTCAAATTCCAATTCATTAGGAAACAGAGCGTGAAACTGATCAATAATTATCAACACCTTCTCCTTGCTCATGTTTGTTTTTTGTTTTTCTGAAGCCATCTTTTCTCCTTTTTTAATTGTTAACTTACTATTTTTAAGCTTAGCGCAAAATCTAATTTATCACAGGAAAAAAATCATGTCAATACCTTTCTATAGTAAAAACATAATTAGTTCGCATATTAATGCAACTCCGAGACTCCTGCTTTTTTAAAAGTGGGGGTCGTTTTTTTACAAAAATTTCTTAATTTTATTCTTTATAATTTCAAAATCATCAATAGATATTTTATTAATTTTTCTAATTAATCTTTTACTACTAATTAATTTTAAA
>CAYYLI010000064.1:0-3434 GCA_964472595.1 uncultured Gammaproteobacteria bacterium
AAGCCTTACTGGGCTTGCCGAAATTACGGTTCCAGCCCGAGGTAGCCCGCTGTGTGATCTGTACCCCAAAAAGTAGACAAATTTTGTCTGCTTTTTTGTTTGAAATTTTTTATTAAAAATTTATCTCTAATTTAAAATAAAGTTATAAAAACATAACAGTAACTATGTTATGCTTATAATAAAAAGTGCTTACTAAACAGTGTGCATTTCAGAGATTCACAGCCTTATTTTTTAATATTTATCCTATAATTTTTTAATATGGATGATAAAAAAATAAATAATTATGCTTTTATTGATAGCCAAAATTTAAATTTGGGTGTTAATAAATTAAATTGGAAGCTAGATTTTAAAAAGTTTAGAGTTTATCTAAGAGAAAAATATAGAGTTTCTAGCGCTTATATGTTTATTGGTTTTTTGCCTGACAATCAGGATCTTTATGCTTCACTACAAAAAGCTGGCTATATTTTGATTTTTAAGCCAGTGCTTTTTAATAGCAAAAGACAGCCCAAGGGAAATGTGGACGCTGACTTGGTTCTACAAGTCATGATTGAGTTCAATAATTATGATCAGGCTATTATAGTGTCTAGTGACGGAGATTTTTATTGCTTAGTTAAATATTTATATGAACAAAATAAATTAGCCAGAGTGATAAGTCCAGATGTTAAGAATTGTTCAAAATTATTAAAGAAAACAGCAAAAGAAAAAATTGTTTTTATAGATAATTTAAGAAGTAAGTTAGAGTATTTTTCTAAAGAAAAAAGCACCGCTTAAAGACGAAACCTTAAGAGGTGCTTTTTAATAGAAATTCTATTATTATGATAGCATATGAAAATAAAAAAAGCAATAGCTTTGCGCCCAGTATTAAAAAATACTTAAAAAAGGGATTCGAGCTTTTTTGTTTTTTGGCTAGTTTTATGTTAAGATTATATTATGAATTTCGAAAAGAAGAAAAACCCAAGATGGAAATAGTAAACTCTGATTTAGCTTCTCGAAAAATAAAAAATATGAAAAAAATAATACTAAAGAAATTAAGCCTAATCAATCTTGGTTTTCAAAATTATTTAGCTTTATTTTTAGTAAATAGTTGCTTGCGGGTAGCAAAAATATAAACAATAAAAATATTAATAGTAAAAAGGTTATGGAAATTAATAAAGATGAAAAATCATATAATTTATCAGATGTTCCAGAAAATGTAGTTGAGATTGAATCTCAGCCTTATAAAAAAAGAGATTATTTTTTTTATGTAACTGAATTAAAATTTTTTGAAGTTCTCAAAGAAATTATTGGAGACAATTATTATATTTTTCCTAAAGTTAGAATTTGCGATATTGTGAGAAATGAAGATAAAAGAAATTATGCTCAATTTAATAAAATCAAATCAAAGCACGTTGATTTTTTAATTTGTACAAAGAATCCTATTTCACCTAAAATAGTAGTAGAATTGGATGGCAGTTCTCATAATTATCAATCAAGAATAGAAAGAGACAAATTTGTTGATGAGGTTTTTGCTAGTTCCCAAATACCAATTGTCCATATTAAAACCAAAAGTTTTTATAATAAAGAAGTTTTAATTAGGGAGCTTCAAAGGGCTTATAAAACTAAGTATGTTTTTGTTAAAAAAGATGAAGGTTCTCAAAGTGGAAGTGGCTGTTCTTTGTTTTTAGTTTTAATATTATTGTTGTTTTCTTCCTTTGTTTTTTATATAACTTAATTTTAGTATCTAATAACATTGGATATGATTAGTATTGTTTGCTTGACAAATTGCATATTTAGTGTATAATATGTATAGAAAGTAATTAATATATTATTACTATATGAACAAAGAATACACAACAACTCTTAGCGGTTCAGAACTAAAATTATTAGAAGATTTAACCCTAGATTATGGCAATGTAGTTGATTTTGCTATGATTAGCAATAAAATTAGGAAGAATAAAAGCAAGCAAGAAATTAAAAATATTATTAGCCGATTAACAAAAAAAGGATGGCTGGTTAGAATCAAAAGAGGAGTTTTTGTTATTTCTGATATTTCTAGTAGGGGAAGCATAAACCTTAATCAAGCGACTATAGCTCAAATTATTAATCAGGATTCTTATGTATCTTTTGAAGGGGCATTGCAATATCATGGCATGTTTGATCAATATCTGAAAATAATTACCTCTGTTGGCTTAAAGAGATCTTATCAAAAAAAGGTTTCTAATTGGATTTTTATGTATGTTAAAAGCAAAAAAGGATTATTTAATAATTTTAAAGAATGCAACATTGATGGGCAATTAGTTAAGATTGCTGATAAAGAGAAGGCTGTACTTGATATTTTAGAGTATAAAAGAGAATTTTATAGCGTTGATTTAGTAATTGAAAAACTAAGAGATTATTTAGGTGATATTGATATGAAAAAACTTATTGGTATGAGCAAAAAATATTCTTTAACCACAAAAAGAATATTGGGTTTTATTCTCGATTTTTTAAGCATTGATTCTAATGATTTATATGAAGAAATTAGAAGTAATAAAAACCATAGTTTTATGACTTTGAATAGCAAAAATTTTAATGCTAAGTGGAGGTTATATATTGAGGATTATTTTTTAAATAAATAATTTTATGATATCAAATATTAGATTGATTAATGAGAGTCAACTAGAAATTATCAATAGAAACAGTTTGAAATATCCCTTAGCTATAGCTGAAAAGGATTATTTTTTGGCTATAGTTTCTAAAATTATATTTGAATCTAATAGAGCTTAATTATGTTAATTTTTATGGAGTTAAAACAAAAGTTAGGGTAATGGATATTAGAGAAATAGCAGCTGAAAAAATTAGAGCTATGAGCGACAGAGTGCGCTATCGTGATTTTTATGATTTTGCTATAATTATGATAGATTTAAAAGTAGATTTAAAAGAAGTTTTATCTTTAGTCCCACAAAAAGAAATTCGTTCTGATATAAGTGTGAATAAAATTTTGGATAATTGGTGCTTAGCTCGCAAAGAAAAAGAGAGTGATTTTAGTAGTATCTATTATACCAAAGAATTGGCTGACGAAGTAATTGAGAATGAATTAAAAAAATTAAATTTTAAAGATTTTAAAGCCTCGGCTTATTAATATTAATATATAAAACCATGAAAAATTCTAAATTAATTAAATGGGGCGCAATCCATGCTTTAGGTGTCCTGGCCTATATTGTTCTTTTAGCTCTTTTTATGAATAATGCTAATAATTGGTTTGGTGAAGATGATAGGGGAATACTAGCACCTATAGCTATGTTGTTGTTATTTATCCTCTCAGCTTTAGTTACTAGTAGTTTAGTTTTAGCTAAACCAATAATGCTTTATATTGATGGAAAAAAGAAAGAAGCTATTAAATTATTATTTTTTACTGGTCTTAGTATTTTTGTTTTAGTGCTTATAGTTTTTTCTATTTTTCTTTTTCTTAAATA
>CAYYLI010000065.1:0-3432 GCA_964472595.1 uncultured Gammaproteobacteria bacterium
TTTTTAGATGATAAGACTTTTCAAATTCCAGCTATAAGCAAAAAAAAGAAAGTAATAAATTTTATTATTGCTCATGAAATGCTTCATTTCATTTTTTATGAATATTTTTTAAATAAATATAAAAAATACAGAAGTCATAAGTATAATTTTTTTGTTTGGCATGTATCAGAAATATTTAATGTGATTATAATGAACAAGCCAGAGTGGCAGAAAATTCTAAAGAATAAAGATGACGGTTATCCTGAGCATGGGAAGATTATAAAAAAAATAAGCAAAAATGATTATGAGCTGGATGATTTAATAGATAATATTATAAAAGAAGTTAGTAAAATTATTTCGTAAAAAGATATTGATGGATAAACTAGACGTTTTATACAAACATTTGTTCTGACTGTGGTAATTAGGGTTACATTTTTGGTTTAGATCTAATATTATATGGCAATAAGATTATTTATTAAAAAATACTTTGCTTTCCAAAATAATGTGAATTAATGTAGATATTTGACTAGTTTTTTATAATAATATATAATGGAACTATGATAAATTATCAGTTCAGTTATATATAATCAATATGGATAGCTTAATCGCAAAATTATATCAATCTTCTAAGACAATTTTGACCAATAAGGATTTGGCTTTAATTTGGGGAATAAATAACGAGGAGAGCTTATACGCTAAAACTTCCTATTATGTTAAACAGAAAGCTTTAATTCGATTAACCAGAGGGGTTTTTGCCAAAAATTTGAATTATAATGCCAAAGAATTGGCAACCAGCATTTATGTTCCTTCTTATATTAGCTTTGAAACAGTTTTACGAGAAGCTGGTGTAATTTTTCAACACTATGATACAATTTTTGTTGCTAGTCCGTATGCTTTCACTAAAAAAATAGACAAAAATACTTTTACTTTTAGAAAATTGAAGAACAGTGTTTTATTCAGCTCTGTTGGAGTAAAAAATGAAAATAATTATAGTATAGCCAGCACCGAAAGAGCTTTCTTGGATATGATTTATCTTTTCCCGAATTACTACTTTGATAATTTAAAATTAATCAACTGGGAAAAATGTAATGAACTAGCAAAAATTTATAATAATAAAGAATTAATAAAACGTTTAGCTAAATATCATAAAAAATATGCTCAATAGAGAAAAGCACCAATTAATAATGGGGCAAATTTTGAAAGACATTTATACCGATGTTTCGATTGGTCCGCTTTTGGGATTTAAAGGTGGTACTTGCGCCTATTTCTTTTATGATCTACCGAGATTCTCGGTGGACTTGGATTTTGATTTATTAGTGATAAACGAGGAAAACCAAAAAATGGTGCTAGAAAAGATTGTGGTTATTTTGAGCAAATACGGACAAGTTAAGGAGCAATATATTAAGAGATTTACAGTTTTTGCTTTGCTTTCTTATGGTGATAATGATCATAACATTAAGATAGAGATTAATGTTAGAAAGCTAGTAGAAAATATTAAAGAGCATTATGAAATAAAAGAGTATTTGGGTATATCAATGTTTGTTGCTAAAAAAGATTATTTATTTGCTAGCAAGTTATCGGCGTTGACACTGAGAACTGAAACTGCCATGAGAGACATTTTTGATATCCATTATTTTGCCAAAAACAATTGGGATATTAATACTGAAGTAATTAAAGAAAGAACCGGTAAAATAACCAAAAAGTATTTAGCAGATTGTATTGCTTTTATTGAGAAAGTAAAAAATAATCAAATGTTGCAAGGGTTAGGAGAGCTTGTAGGTAGTGAAAAAGAAAAAGAGTGGATTAGAACACACCTAAAAAATGACTCCATTTTTATGTTGAAGAATTACATGTCAGTATTAAAATAAAAAATATATTATAGAGCAGGAATTGAAATATATATAATTATGTGCTAATTTAACAGTATAATATTTAAAAAAACAATATGGAAAGAGTGTATATTAATACATTATCCCAGAAAAAAGGGGAGAATGTTACAATTAAAGGTTGGATTAATTCCTGTCGTAATCAAGGGAAGATGATCTTCTTAGATTTTCGTGATATGACTGGTATTGTTCAAGGAATTATTTTGCCAAACAGTGAGGCTATTGAAATTGGGAGAACTCTAAAAGATGAATATGTGGTTGAAGTTGAGGGCAGAGTAAATCCTCGTCCAGAAAAAAGTGTTAAAACTGATGTTCTAAATGGAGATATTGAATTAGAAGTATTAAATTTAAAAGTTTTAAATGAAACTGCTGTTTTGCCATTTCCTTTAAATGATGATACCTCTTCAATTAATGAACCATTACGTTTAAAATATCGTTATCTAGATTTAAGAACAGAGAGAATGCAAAAGAATATTCGTAATCGTTTTAAGGTTATGAATTTTATGCGTAATTATTTAGCCGATCTTAACTTTATTGAAGTTGAAACACCATTGCTATCAGCCCCAACTCAAGAAGGTTCTCGTTCGTATATAGTTCCAAGCAGATTATGGACTGGTAATTTCTTTTCTTTACCTCAATCACCTCAGCAATACAAACAATTATTAATGGTGGCAGGGGTAGAGAAGTATTTTCAATTTGCTCGTTGTATGAGAGACGAAGATGCCAGAGGTGATAGACAACCAGAATTTACTCAATTTGATTTAGAAATGTCATTTGTGGAAGAAGAAGATGTTATCAGTTTAAATGAAAAACTATTAATTGAATTGGTAAACAAATTTTATCCTGAAAAAAGAATTCAACAAGTACCGTTTCCTCGTTTAACATACCAAGAAGTAATGGAAAAATATGGTAGCGATAAACCAGATATTAGAGAGGATAAAAATGATCCCAATCTTTTAGCTTTTTTATGGGTAGTTGATTTCCCAATGTTTGAGAAAGTAGAAGAAGACAATGTTGACGGGCTAAAAGAATGGACTTACACCCACAATCCTTTTTCTCGACCTAGAGATGAATATTTTACTAAGTTTTTAAATAAAGAAGATATTGCCGATATCCTTACCACTCAGTATGATGTTGTTTTAAATGGCTATGAAATTGGTGGCGGCAGTTTGAGAAATCATCGAGCTTCTGATTTGAGAAACACCTTTGAAATTATGGGTTATACTCAAGAAGAAATTGAGAAAAACTTTGGTCATATGCTTCAAGCTTTGGAATTTGGCGCCCCTCCTCATGGTGGCATTGCTTGGGGTATAGATCGTCTTCTAATGCTTCTAGAGAATGAACCAAGTATTAGAGAAGTTATTCCGTTTTCTAAGACTAGTGATGGTAAAGATTTGACTATGAATGCTCCATCTGAAGTTAATCCAAAGCAATTAGAGGAATTAAATATTGAAATAAAAAAGAAGAAAGAGAAATAGACAAAAAGAGCCAAAAATATTGGCTCTTTTTTTGTTTGTAACATTTGGCAAAATATTTTTTTTATTGTATAATATGAGTATAAGTATAA
>CAYYLI010000066.1:0-3277 GCA_964472595.1 uncultured Gammaproteobacteria bacterium
GCTGGATTTGAAGCTTATTTAGTGGGCGGTAGCGTCCGCGATTTGTTAATGGGGAAGGATCCTTATGATTTTGATATTACTACCAATGCTTTGCCAGAAGAAATTATACAGGTTTTTCCTGAAGCTAAATATGAGAATGATTTTGGGACAGTTATTCTAGCTATTAAGGATAAGGAGGAAAAAGTTTTGACAGTGTTGGAGATAACTACCTATCGTAGTGAAAGCGGTTACAGGGATCATCGTCGTCCCGATGAAGTTGTTTTTGAAACCGAGTTAGAAAAAGATTTAATGCGTCGTGATTTTACCGTTAATGCTATGGCACTATGTCCGGTAAAAAGTAAACAAGGTGATAAGTATGGCGCTAAGAAGATAAAGGTTTTGGATAATGAATTCTATTTAGTTGATTTGTTTGGTGGCTTAAAAGATATTAAGTTAAAGATTGTTCGAGCTGTAGGTGAACCAGTTGATAGATTTAAGGAAGATGCTCTGCGTATGATGCGAGCTATTCGTTTTTCCTCTCAACTTGCTTTTGAATTGGAACCAAAAACTGAGAGAGGAATTTTAAAAATGGCAGGATCTTTGAAATTTATTGCCAAGGAAAGAATAAAAGATGAAATGGTTAAAATATTGAAATCTGATAAAGCCTATGAAGGTTTTATGGCTTTGTATAAGACTAAATTATTGCAATATATTTTACCCGAGCTACTAGCTGGAGAAAATATGAAGCAAAACCATCATCATGTTTATACTGTTTTTAAGCATAACCTATTATCTTTAAAACATTGTCCTAGCGCTAAATGGCAAGTTCGTTTAGCTGCGCTACTACATGACATTGCTAAACCTCAATCAATGAAGGTAATAGATGGTCAAACCACTTTCTATAACCATGAATATGCTGGAGCTAGAATGACTAGGAAAATACTGACTCGTTTAAAATTTTCTAATAATGATATTGAAATGATTGTTAATTTGGTTAAAAACCACATGTTCTATTACAACGTAGGCGAGGTAACAGCAGCTTCAGTTAGAAGATTAATAGCTAAAACTGGACGAGAGAATTTACAAGATTTAATTCATCTGCGTGTAGCTGATAGGTTGGGGTCTGGTACGCCTAAGGCTATGCCATACAAGTTACGTCATTTGCAGTATATGATGGAAAAAGTGCAGAACGATCCAGTCTCAGTCAAGATGTTAAAAGTTAATGGCGATACTCTGATTTCTGAGTTAAAGATGGAACCGGGACCAAAGATGGGAGCAATTTTGGATGTACTTTTAGCGGAGGTTTTAGAGGATCCAGAGTTAAACGATAAGAAGATTCTTTTAAAACGGGTTAAGGAGTTGGAGAAGTTAGATCTAGAAGAAATTAGAGCTAAGGCCAAGGAGGTTATTGAAGAAAAAAGAGAAGAAGAGGATAAGGATATTAAGAAAAAATTTAAAGTATAATTAATTAATATATGAAAAAGATGATTAATATTTTAAATAAAATTATAATAAGATTTAAGGAAGAAATATTTTTGAATAAAATCAAAAAAAGCAGAAAAGAAATAATGAATGGTTGCGGTAATAAACTAAATTCTCTTAATGATTTAAAATAATTAATATAAAAAATATGAATAAAAAAATAACATTTTTAATCTTAGGTATTTTTTTAGTGCTAGGTCTTTCTGGCTGTGCTAAAAAAGAAGAAACTAATTTAACTAATAATTCAAATGAAAAAAATATGAATCAAGAAATTTTAAACAAATACTCACAAGCTGAGTTTCAAACAAGTGAAGGCAATTTTACCATTGAGTTTTTTAATGAAAAAATGCCAATTACTGTAGGAAATTTTTTAACCTTAGCTGATAGTGGATATTTTGATGGAACTAAATTCCATAGAGTTATTGAGAATTTTATGATCCAAGGTGGTGATCCACTAACAAAAGATGATAGTCAAGAAAGTCTTTGGGGGACAGGTGGTCCTGGCTATGCGATTGAAGATGAGCATGTATCTAGCCCTGAATTGAGTAATGTTGTGGGAACAATTTCTATGGCCAATTCTGGACCAAATTCTGGTGGCTCTCAATTTTTTATTAATGTTGCTAATAATACTTTTTTAGATTTTGATAAAGAACCTTTATCATCTAAACATCCAGTTTTTGGGAAGGTGGTCTCTGGTATGGATGTAGTAGAGAAAATTTCTAAAGTAGAAACTGGTTTGGGCGATAGACCAACAACTCCAGTAGTTATTAAAAAAGTTAATTTAAAATAATATATGCAAGTATATTTAGATAACGCTGCGACAACTAAAATTGATAAGAAGGTGCTTAAAAAAATGATGCCATATTATGAAAATAAATATGGTAATGCTTCTTCTATCCATTTTTTAGGTCAAGAAAATGATATCCAAATTACTAAGTGTAAAAAAGATATAGCAAAAATATTAAATGGCGTATCTGATAATATTATATTTACTTCTTCTGCCACTGAAGCTAATAATTTAATCATTAAAGGAGTGATGCGAGCTAACCGTGATAAAGGAACTCATTTCTTAATCTCAAGCATTGAACATCCTTGTGTATTATCATCCGCTAGAGAATTACTAGATGAAGGATTTACCTTTGATTATATTGCAGTTGATAGTAAAGGAGTCTTAGATTTAGAAGATTTAAAAAAGAAAATTAAAGCAGAGACAGTATTGATTTCAGTTATGGCAGTTAATAATGAAATAGGAACAATTCAACCAATAGAAGAAATAGGGAAGATTGCTAAAGCTAAAGGAATATTTTTTCATACTGATGCTGTGCAAGCTGTTCCTTACCTAAAGATTGATATAGCTAAGTGGGGAGTTGATTTCTTGTCTTTATCAGCTCATAAGTTCTATGGTCCTCAAGGCGTAGGGCTGGCTTATGTTAATAAAAACATCAAGATTAAACCAATTATCGTTGGTGGTGGACAAGAAAACGGACTTCGAGCCGGAACATATAATATGGCTGGTATTGTGGGAATGACTGAGGCTTTAAAACTATCTTATGCTGAAAGAACTAAGTATATAAAGAATGTTAAAGTGCTAAGAGATAAATTTCTAAAAGAAATACAAAAGAAAATAAAAAATATTAGAGTTAACGGAGATTTAAAGAATAGAACTCCTAATAATTTAAATATTATGTTTGAGGGTATAGAAGGGGAGGCTATCCTAATAGACTTATCATTAAATAATATCTGTGTTTCAACTGGTTCAGCTTGCTCAGCTCAAAACTTAAAAGTTTCTTCTGTTATTACTGCCATGGGTATTGAT
>CAYYLI010000067.1:0-3272 GCA_964472595.1 uncultured Gammaproteobacteria bacterium
TTTATAAAAAGCATAAAAATAGATGATGAGCTTGATTTGGGTAAATTGTAATTTTGTAATAATAAGGCATAATTAAAGAAATAAACAAGGGGGGGGTATCATTAATCTTCCTTTTTTATTTAAATTTGAGGCGTTAAAAGTTTTATTTTTTTTCTCCCTTGACATAATTATTACAATATTATATATTAGTTAATTAAAACAGTAAATTAACAATTAAATAATATTAACCAAAAAACTGATATCATGAAAGACCTAGCCGCAAAAAAACTTCTTTTTAAGCATTATTTTAAAAAAGAAAAAGAATTTTATGTCTTAAAAGACGATTTACCATCATCACCCATTCCTCTTCTTGCTCTTTTAATTAAGAAGGAATATGAAGAAATAGTATTTAATCGAAAAGATTTTTTTTCTTATCTGGAAAAATTTTCTGGCTCAATTCCAAAAAATGAAAATCTAATCTTTTTAATTGACTTTCCTTTATTGGAATACTATTTAGGTGAAGATGGAGAAACCTGCATTTATTCGCGAAAAAGTGAAGAAGATTCTGGATGTTTTGTCGCCAATGTTTATAAAACCGATAAAAGTTTGACTATCACTTGTGAAAAATTGAGCGATTCCAAGGCTTCCCAAAAAGGACAAAAAGTAATTATAAACCAGAAACTAAAAACTAGAAAAAAATGAAAAAGAAAATTAATATTTGCTTGGAAGATGAAGAATCTTTTTTTGAAATTAGATCTTTTATTGCTCAAATCAGATTAGAAAAAACCGAAAAACAAATTAAAATATTTCGTGCCACGGGTTGGTTATTAATAGCTATTTTGTTTATTCTGCTAGTCTTTCTGGAGAAGAATAGAGATAATATTATTTTTGTTTTTCTGCCTGTGATTTCACTTTCTTCATTCTCTGGTTTTGTTTATGCTTATTCTTTTTTATTTTCTATTATTCCAGCCAAAAGAGTGAGACGAGATTTTGTTAAAAATTTTGAGCTTTTAATCTCTGCTTCGCGTTGTTTCTTTGTAAAAATCACAATAGATGATTATAAAGAAAATTTGATTTATAAAATAAGAAAAGAGATGAGGGAATTGGATAAAAAAATATTATTAGCTGAAGAAGAGGTAAAAAGATCACAAGATAAAATTTCTTTATTATTGGATGACGAAGAGTCTTCAGAAATTTTGGGCGATAAAATTACTTCTAACAGGAGCAAAATATCCCATCTAACAGAGGAGAAGGAAAGGTATATGGAGATAATAAGGCAAATAATGGAATGAAAATATAGCCACCCTAAAAAAGTGGCTTTTTTATTTTGCTAAATCTAATCTTGACTAAATAATACAATTGTGCTAGTTTAAATAGTTCTTATTTGCCCTTTAAAAAACAATTAGATTAGGTTAACTATTGAGCCTGTTAGTTTTAATAGGTTTTGTAGTTAACCTAATATTAATTTAAAAAATAAAACTATGAATGATAAGGAATTACAAGATTTTATCCGATTTCTTCTGATGAAAAATGAAATTGATTTTTTTGATTTTTCTCTTAGAAGGAAAATTGAGATTTTTGAAGAATTTTTTACTTCTTTTGGCAAGGCCATAGAGCAGAAAGAAGAGAACGAAAAAGCCTTTCTTCGTTTTTTAAAGATCATAAAAGAGCTTGGTCCGCAAGAGGGCAGTAAGGTTATTTATGTAGAAACTAGAAACGATGAGTATTGGACAAATTTTTTTCAACATTTTTTAGGGACGGGAGTGCTTAATGTTCACATAATGACAACTTTTCTTTCGGTTAATAAAGAGATGAGAGAAAAAGAGGTTGCAGTGTTGAATGAGGTTAATAAAATTTTAAATAATTTGAAAATGCTGGAGCAAAAAGAAAACAATTAAAATTATTAACAAAAAAAACAAAAAGAAAAAATGAAAAAAGGGAAAGAAAAACAAGAAATTACGGTAGATGAGATATTGCCGTTTATTAATGGAAAAAGAGTATTAAACCAATATTTAGGCAAAAGCTTTCTTTTGTCCATTGGAAAGAAAAAAATTCTTTTTAATTTGGGATCAGGGTGTCTTTCTGGTCTCCTAGCAAAAACAGAGATCGGAGGCATTGATTTTTTAGCGGTATCAGATTCTTCACCTAAAGCATTTGGAGATATTTTGGCATTTCTAAATTATCGCTGGGAAATTTCCAAAAGTTTAAGTGTTGTTAAACCAATCTATTTGTTTGGTTATGAAAACTTGAATTCAAATATTAAATTGGTTTCTGAAATTCTTTTTGGCAGAGGGATTGATAATAGCTTAGGAGTAATAGATTGGAGTGGAGAAGAAAAATATTTTTCTCATGCTGCCGGTATTTCAATTGAAAAATTCTCCTTAACTGATAAAAATTGTGTTGGCTTTGTAGTGAAGGCTTATGGTAAAAAAATTGCTTTTTTATCAGAACTTAAAAAAACTGATTTTTCAGAAATATCTTCTTTTGTTAGTAATTCAGATTGCTTAATTATATCTGAATGCAAGATTAGCGCAGAAGAGGTTTCAGAACTCAGAGAGTTTAAAAGAAGGTATTCAGTAAAGGAAATTTTAACCTCAGCCACTAATTGTCCAGATTATCTTTGTAAGTATAAATTGGTTTCAGTTTGTGAAGATGGTGGTAATTTCAAGATTGCTGAATTTATTGATGTTCCAAGCAGTGTTAATGCATTAATGACTTCTGCTATTATGGAAGATAATTTCTTTGTTAAAATTGATCCTCGTGATTTTTTTTCAGAGACTTGTTCTTATTTTGTTTCTGATAGAATTGGGACCGCAGGAACTAAAGATTTCAACAAAAATAGAATTAAATTCTGCTGCTCTGACCAATTTAAAAGGAGATTTGCCAATAAAGAAGAAAAGAATTTAAAAGAAGCAGATGTTGTTTTTGGTAAATTAAAAGATACTAGTAGAGTTTGTAATTTACAAGAAATTATAAATCCAATCAGATTTTTTGATTTAATGTACTTAATTTCTTCTGGCGCAATAAATAAAAAAAATACTCATTCTTTTTGGTTGGTTGATAAATTCAACAATCTTCAATTAGTGATATTATATTATAATTCAGGAGGAGAATGGGAGATTTGTGATAATTTCTCATTTGAAGAGGAATTGAGTGAAAATATATCCAATATAGTGTTTATTAGTTCTATAAAATAAAATAAAGGCGTTTCGTGAGAAACGCCTTTTCTATTTGGTATAATTTTGTTTTAGTAATTATAAATGTTTCTTAATTTCTTCATAAACTTCATCAAT
>CAYYLI010000068.1:0-1378 GCA_964472595.1 uncultured Gammaproteobacteria bacterium
TCATAATTTTTGTTTTATTTAGTTTTTAAGTTATAATTGTTATACTTATATTATAGCCAAAAAATATGCGAGAAGCAACTTTAGAGATTATAAAAAATATAAAAAGAATAAATACTATTGAAGACCTCAATGCTTTTAAAAGATCTTTATCAAAAAAGCATGGTTTTTCTATTCTTCTAAACTCGGATATTTTGCGTGAATATTTTTCTTTAATTAAAGGTAAAAAAATATCAACTAATTGGTTGGCTAAGAACAATGAAAAGTTTTTGTCTTTATTAAAAAAAAGAGCAGTTAGAACTTTATCAGGTATTGCCCCGGTGGCAGTGCTAACTAAACCATATCCTTGTCCTGGCTCTTGTGCTTATTGCCCCAAAAAACCAAACGTGCCTGTTTCTTATTTGCCAAATGAGCCAGCTGTTATGAGAGCTTTACGTTTAAATTTTGATCCATACTTGCAAACTATTTTTAGATTGAAAGCTTTAGAAAACAATGGACACGAACCTAATAAAATAGAGCTAATTGTTATTGGTGGTACTTGGAGCTATTTACCAAATCAATATAAGTATTGGTATATTTTAAATTGTTTTAAAGCGGTAAATGATTATCAGAAAATAAAACATAAAATAATTATTGAAAAAGGACTTAAGTCGGTTTCAGCGAAAAACTTTTCTCAAAATATTTATAATAAAAATTTAAGTTTGGGAGAATTAAAAGAATTATTAATCAAAGAACAAAGAAAAAATGAAAAATCTTTATATGGAATAATTGGTTTAACTTTAGAAACAAGACCTGATTATTTAACTGAAAAAGAATTGTTGCAAATGAGAGATTTGGGCTGTACTAGAGTGGAAATTGGAGTGCAGGCTATTGATGATGCTATTTTAAAACTAAATAAACGTGGTCATAATGTTGCTGCAATAGCTGAGGCTACTAAAAAATTAAAACAATTTGGTTTTAAAGTAACCTATCATTTTATGCCAGCTCTTCCTGGCTCCAATCCTAAAAAAGATGTAGAGATGTTTTATGATTTATATAATAAAGAAGATTTTCAACCAGACCAAATTAAATTTTATCCAACCACAGTGGTAAAAAATAGTTTATTGTATCGTTGGTGGAAACAAGGTAAGTATAAACCATATACTGACGAGGAATTAGAAAATGTTATTATTGATTGTAAAAAAATAGTTCCAATTTATACTAGAATTATCCGTTTAGTTCGAGATATCCCAGGGGAGTCAATTGAAGCTGGTAATAAAATAACCAACTTGCGTCAGGTGATGAAAGACAAGGGGGTTAAATGTAATTGTATTAGATGTCGTGAAGCTAAACAAAGTGTTGTTAAAGAAAGCGATTTAAAATTAAATGTTTTAAAATATAA
>CAYYLI010000068.1:1478-3182 GCA_964472595.1 uncultured Gammaproteobacteria bacterium
AAAAAATTGGGGTATAAATTAAAGAATACTTATATGGTAAAGAGTTTAAAATAGTATTGCATTTTTTAAAATATTATGTTATATTTATACTGTAGTTAACTTTAAAAGTAAATAGTAGTATAAATATGTTAAAAAAGATAAAAAAAGGTGAATATTTAGAGGTGTTATTAAGATCTCCTCAAAGTGTGTTTTCTATTAATGATGTGGTTTTATTGTGGGGAGAAGAAAAAGAAAGGAGTGTGGCCATTAGATTGAGCAAATATGCTAAGTCTGGAAAATTGATTAGATTGCGGCGAGGTTTTTATGCTAAGGATAAAAATTATAATCGCTTAGAATTAGCAACCAAAATATATACCCCAGCTTATATTAGCTTTGAAACTGTTTTAACTAGATCAGGAATAAATTTTCAAAAATATGATAGTATTTTTGTGGCCTCTTATGTTTCTCGAGAAATAAAAATAGATGGACAAAATATTTTTTTAGTTCGCATGAAAGATTATGTTTTAACTAATATGTCCGGGATAGATCAAACGGACGAGTTTGCTATAGCTAGTAAAGAGAGAGCTTTTTTGGATAGAATTTACACCAGTTCAGATTATCACTTTGATAATTTAGATGTTTTAGATTGGAAAAAAGTTTTTGAAATATTACCTATATATAATAATAAAAAAATGGAGAAAAAGGTTAACCAATATTTTAAATTTTATAATTCAAATATATGACAGTAAATTATGCCAAACATAAAAATATATTATTGCAGATTTTGAAGGATATTTTTTTTGATTCTTCTATTGCTCCATTTTTAGGTTTTAAAGGAGGTACTGCTGCTCATTTGTTCTATGGATTAAACAGAGATTCTTTTGATTTAGACTTTGATTTGCTAAGTGAAGAAAAGGAAGAAGAAGTTTTTTTAAAGGTTCAAGAAATTGTAAAAAAATATGGAGAAATAGTAGAATCAAAAATAAAAAAAAATAATTTACTAAATATTATTTCATACGATAAAGAAAGTCAAAATATAAAGGTTGAAATAAATCGTAGAAATTTTGGATCACAGTTTGAAATAAAGAACCTTTTAGGTATTTCGATGTTGGTAATGGTCAAAGAAGACATGTTTGCCCATAAATTAATGGCAATGTTAGAAAGAGTTGGAAAAACCAGCCGTGATGTTTATGATGTTTGGTATTTTTTAAATAATAATTGGCCAATTAACAAAGATATTGTTGAAAAGCGTTCCGGGGTTTCGTTTAATGAAACTTTGCAAAAGTGTATTTCTCAAATTAAAGCAATTAAAGATAGGGATCTTTTGCTTGGATTAGGAGAAGCTTTAAATAGGTCGCAAAAAGATTGGGCTCGAGCTAAGTTAAAAGAGGAAATTATTTTTTTGTTAAGGCTTAGAATTGAAAACGACAAGTAGCGTTTTAGAAAAAATACAAAAATGTCATAAATATGAAATGCAAATAACGCAATAAATTCTAGTAATAAAAATAGATTTGAATAATTTCTCAAAAAATGTTAACATATAATCATAAATAATCTAAATCATCTCATCAATGAATTTTTTTGCGTTAAAACAATTAAGTAGCAAAAGACATAAAGAAAATACTTTTTCTAAAGTATTTTTTTCTAATAGAGAAAAAAATACTAATAACAATAAAGGATTTACATTAATAGAACTACTAGTAGTAATAGCCATTATTGGCATAC
>CAYYLI010000069.1:0-3167 GCA_964472595.1 uncultured Gammaproteobacteria bacterium
AATTTAAAAAGTCTTCCTTATTTTCAAACTCAAATTCTATTAATACCAAACCCTGTAAATCACCAGAAAAAACTGCTATCTCAGCCATTCTTCCTTGATAAGGATAAAGATATCTTCTCTTTTTTAAAATATTAGAACTAGCTGGTCTTAAAGACTCATATTCTTCTTTTGTTATTTTAATATTATGCTCAATATGAGTTGAGGCATCGTTTTCTGAAACTGTCTCCTTTTTAGTTATCACAAAAGATCCACCACTATTTCTTACTCTTAAATAACAATGATGCACGCCTTTAGGTAAATACCAATCTTCAATATCTTTAAATTCACACAAATGTAAATCTTTTGGCAGATACTTGGCTAAATATGTTTTCTCTATTTCTAATTCTTGAGACATAATATTATTTTTTAACAATAAAATGAAAAATGTGCCAATGCTTTTCATCTCCGACACAGACTTTCTTGTCTTTTTTCTCTTCTTCAAAATAAATAATTTCTAAATCAGAAAAAAAATCTCGAACCTCCTTTTCTTGATATAAAAAAATATCAGAACGCTTGGCCCAAGAATCTTTGGGGCCTAAAAATTGTCCAGCAAAGATTCCTCCCTTTTTTAAGGACTTTTTAATATCTTCAATTAATTTTTTAATCTTGTCTTTTTCAACAAAAAATAAAACAAACTGAGCGTTCACAAAATCAAAACTATTATCAACAAAATTATAATCAACAATATCTTTTTTTTCAAAGATTAGATTATTATTATTAATACTATTAATAATTTCCAGGTCCTCAGTCCTATCAACAGCAACAACCTTTTTAAAACCAATATTTAATAAGTGTTCAGATTCATTAAGCGCTCCGGCTCCCAAATCCAAAGCCCTTTCCTTTTCTTCAAGATAACAAATAGCTTTGAGAAAAAGTTTTCTCAATTCTTTTCCTCTTGTTCTTTTAATATATTCTTTAAAATTATCCATATTTAAAATTAATATATCTCTACTTTAGTCCCTATTTCAGCCCAGTTATACAAAAACTCAGCTGGGCCAACGCCTAAACGAATACAACCATGAGAAACTGGTATTCCTAAATGACTCTCACCTTCTCGATAGCCACTAGGCCAAATTGGTAATTCGTGAAAACCAAATTTTCCAGTTCCAAGTCCCATCCAATATGGCATCCAGAGACCATAGGAAGACCAAGCTAAGGGATGCTTGTTAATAATCTTGTAATTACCCTTGGGAGTTGGCATGGAATAGGAGCCAGAAGAAATAGAGAAAGATCCTATTTCTACCCCATCGAGAAAATAATATAATTTTTGTTTTTTAGAGGTATCAACCTTGATACTTTTATTCTTCTTGTCCTTGATTAAAGAGCTGTCAGCAATTGATTTTAAATTATCATTACTTATTCCTTTGCCAACTATATTTATCACTTTAAATAATTCATTATAATTAGAAATATAATAACGTAAATTATCACTAGGGTTAATATACCAAAGTTCACCATTCCCTTCAGTGTCTAATAATAATTTTCCAGCTAACTTTTTACTCAACTTCTCATCTATTTTTAATCGACCACTACTTAAAGGATTATAATGATTTAATATCTCTAACGAGTCATTATATGAGTCACTATCAGAATCAGAAGAAAAAGGATTGGTACCAATAGCTTTTTCTAAACTATCATCCAAACCATCATTATCAGAATCTAAATTAATTAATTCTTTATTCACCGCCACAGGAATTTGAGCTAAATTATCTTTACTTACCCCCAAACTTAAATCACTAATAGTTTTCCAAGTTGTATTATTCTTCTCTAGCTTATACTTTATTCCATTATTAGTATCAACATAGAAAGCCTGACCCTTATCCTCTACTTGAATTAAAAAAGAACCTCTCAATTGATACGGCAAAGAAGAGGCTAGAGTATAATTAGCTATAATAAAGGAAACAAGGAGAAGAAATATGGGAAATATTATTTTTTTCATTTTTTAATAAATAAAAAATATTTAAACTAAAATTAAATCACGTTATATTTATATATCTTGTTACTCCTAAAATTATTAATCATCAACTCTGTGCTTTCAAAGATATTAGTTGGTAAATCATCAATATTAAACCACTTCCATTGCTCGCACTTATCCGTTTCCATAACAATAGGCTCGCCTCCTTCATATAATCCTTTAACACCAACATTTAAATAATGCTTACCATCACTTTCTAAATACCTCATTTCATCAGCAACTGAAATAAGTTCAAATTTGTTTATATCCAACCCTGTCTCTTCCTTTGTTTCTCTTTTTGCTGTTTCAAACACTGTTTCACCCATTTCTAAATGACCACCCGGGAAAGACCACTCTCCTGCTCCATGAGAACCTTTTCTTAGACCTAAAAGAATCTCTCCTTCTTTATTTTGAATCATAACCCCAATTCCTACTCTTGGATACTTTTTATCCTCCTTATCATTAAAAGAAATTAATTGAATTCCTTTTTCTTTTAAATCTTGCTCACTCCACCACAAATCCTGTAGTTTAAATTTTCTTAAATATGAAACTATTTTTTCCAGTTTTCTTCCTGTAGCTTGTCTATTTTTTGGATCAGCCGAGGTCCATTCTTCTAAAACCAAAGTATCACCAACATCAATATCAAAATCATTGAGACGAAGCTCATATTTCTTTTTGCCGTCAACGATATCTTGAAAATATTCAGGAATAACCTTTTTGATTACTACTTTAGACATATTAATATTACTTAATTATAACAAACAAAACATCTATATTAATTATATGTCATAATCAATGTTTTTGAAATAGCAACAAAAAACCTGGTGTCATGGTTAAAAAACATTATTTTAATTTAACAAATAGTATTTTTATTTAAAAAAACAAAGTTTTTAAAACTCTGTTTATTTTTGCTCGGGGACAAGGATTCGGCCACACGTCGCTAAGTCTCGCTTGACTGCTACGCAGTCTTCACTCACTAAGCGCTCTGGCCTGGCCTCGCGGTGCTCGCTACGCTCACACATCGCTCCGGCTTTCGAATCCCTGACGCGAAGTGCGCAGGCACTTCGCTTCCCCTTCGCTCATTCAAAAAATCCAGCTTAAGCTGGATTTTTTTCATTCGCTCGGGGACATGGATTCGAACCATGATTGATGGCTTCAAAGGCCACTGTCCTAC
>CAYYLI010000070.1:0-3145 GCA_964472595.1 uncultured Gammaproteobacteria bacterium
TCTTGGTCAGCTTTGGTTTTTGGTTCTACGGCAATTTTAATAACTGGTTCTGGAAAAGTAATTGATTCAAGCAATAATGGATTTTTTTCATCACATAAAGTATTGCCAGTAGTAGTATCTTTTAATCCAATAACAGCAGCAATATCACCGGCCTTGATTTCCTTGATTTCTTCTCTATGATTAGCGTGCATGCGAACTAATCGACCAATTCTTTCTCTATTGCCACTAGATGAATTTAAAATATACGAACCAGAAGCTAAAATACCACTATATACACGAACAAAGCAAAGTTTTCCCACAAATGGATCAGTGGCGATTTTAAAAGCCAATCCAGTAAAAGGGGCTTTTTCATCAGCCTTAATAACGGTCTTTTTTGTTTCATCGTCAATATCGGTTCCTTCAATTTGAGGAACATCAAGTGGAGATGGTAGATAATCACAAACGGCATCCAAGGCTAGTTGAACTCCAACATTTTGTAAAGCAGTTCCACACATAACTGGATAAATTCCGTTAGCAATAACTCCTTTTCGCATGGCCTTTTTTAATTCGGCTAATTCAATCTCTTCTCCATTTAAATATTTCTCAGTTAGCGCATCATCAAATTCAGCAATTTTTTCTACCAATTCAGAATGATATTGATCTAATTTAGCTTTCATATCTTCTGGAACTGGAATTTCATTAATTTGTTCACCAAAATTTCCTTCAAATTTATAAGCTTTCTTAGTTAAAATATCAATTACACCAGAAAAAGTATCTTCAGCTCCTAAAGGAAGTTGGTAAGCAACTGCCTTTGAGTTTAAACGCTTTTTAATTGACTCCAAACTCATATAAAAATCAGCTCCGGTCTTATCCATTTTATTAATAAAACAAATTCTTGGAACATTGTATTTATCAGCTTGACGCCATACAGTTTCAGATTGTGGTTCTACACCTTGAGAAGAATCAAATACAGCAATAGCACCATCTAGAACACGAAGTGAACGTTCCACTTCTACAGTAAAGTCAACGTGTCCTGGAGTGTCAATAATATTAATTTTATTATCCTTCCAAAAACAAGTAGTAGCAGCTGAAGTAATAGTAATACCGCGTTCTTTTTCTTGTTCCATCCAGTCCATATCAGCAGCACCATCATGAGTTTCACCAATTTTGTGTTTTTTACCTGTGTAAAACAAAACACGTTCGGTGAAAGTAGTTTTACCGGCATCAATGTGAGCCATAATACCGATATTGCGAAATTTATCTAGCGTATAATCTTGCGACATAATGTTATTTTTATATTATAATTATCTTGTTATCTTGAAAAATGAGCAAAAGCTTTGTTAGATTCAGCCATCTTGTGAACTGTTTCTCTCTTTCTAACAGCAGCACCTTCACCATTGGAAGCGTCTAAAATTTCAGCTGATAATTTTTCGGCCATTGATCTACCTTTTCTATCTTTAGCAGCTTTAATAATCCACTTACAACCTAAATAAAAACGACGTTCGCCTCTAACTTGAAAAGGAACTTGGTAGTTAGCACCACCAACTCTTTTACCTCTAACTTCAAGCAAAGGTGAAACTCTTTTTAAGGCTTTGTTAAAAATATGACGGGGGTCATGTTTGGTTTCTTGTCTAATAATATCAAAAGCATCGTAGGCAATTGCTTGAGCTACGGTTCTTTTTCCATCAACCATCAAATAATTGATAAATTTAGCGATACTTTTATCACCATATTTCAAATCACTTTGAATATCTCTCTTGGGGGCTTGTTTACCTCTCATAGTTTTTTACAAATTGCCAGCTATAGCAATTTAAATTAAATAAATATTTTAAATTAAAATAAATTAAGCTTTTGGTCTCTTAGCACCATAACGGCTACGTCCTTGACGACGTTTATCAACACCTTGAGCATCATAAACACCACGAACCACCTTATATCTAACACCTGGTAAATCTTTGGTATTTCCACCCTTTAATAAAACGATGGAGTGTTCTTGTAAATTATGACCCATACCTGGAATATAAGAAGTAACTTCCATACCGTTGGATAAACGAACACGAGCAATTTTACGTAAGGCTGAGTTCGGTTTTTTAGGTGTCATGGTTGTAACCTTAAGACACACCCCCTGTTTGAAAGGAGATCCTTTTTTAGTTACCTTTTTTTTGCGGTGCAAAGAGTCTAGACTAGTTCTTAAAGCTAGATTTTTCTTTCTTTTGCTTGATGCTTGTCGACCCTTTCTAACTAACTGATTAATTGTTGGCATAGTATAAATTAAAATTATTAAAATAAATAAAAAAATACAAAGCTCTTATTCAGATCTTTTATATAAATAAATTTAACAAAATAACAAAAATAAGTCAATAGTTCTTGACTGCGTCTAATCTGTAAATAGCAATAAAGACTCTGGTAAGCCCACCTATCTTCTAATTTAAGAAATTAGAACATAAAATAAGCTGAAAAAAGGGCTATACTAAAAATGAGCTCTTCGGTTGAATAATATGGAATAAAGCCCTTAATATTAATCTTTTTATTTGGGTAAAGTGGAAAAAAGGGAGAATCATCTAAAGCATCTAAAACCAAATGCCCCAAATAAGCAACAGCAAAAATCAAACCAAAACGCCAATCAAAAAAAGCTATAACAGCAGAAATGACAATAAAAGGCAGTAATCCATGCAAGAAACTACGAGCTGAATCACTGGAACTCTTGGAACGACGCCAAAATTCTTTAAAATTAAAAAAGCGATTTTCTTTGATGGCTGGTACCAAGTGATCAATATCAATAATCAAAGAACCAAGCAAGGCAGCTTGATAATCCCCTGTTAATCTACCAATTACTAGGCCCATGGCCAAATGAGTGCTTGCATACATAAGAAATAATAATTAATTTTATTAATTAATTCCCACTAAGAAAAATAAAGAAAAAAGAATGGGATAGAATAATAATTGAAAAAAACCAAAAGACACTAAAATCAAAATAATAAACAAACCATAGCGCTCTATTGAAAATAATTTATACTTTAATTTTTCTGGCAAAAAATTGGCAATAATTTTGGAACCATCCAAGGGTGGAATCGGAATTAAATTAAAAATTCCTAATAATAAATTTAAAAAGCAGAACATAATAGCCAAAAGAAAAATAGAGGAAATTATATCACCTGAAATTTGG
>CAYYLI010000071.1:0-3123 GCA_964472595.1 uncultured Gammaproteobacteria bacterium
CTTCAAAAAGCCCCGTTTTTAAGTACATCGTGCTAGCACGATGTTGCGGAGAGGGAGGGATTCGAACCCTCGGTACTCTTTCGAGCACAACACCTTAGCAGGGTGCCCCATTCAGCCACTCTGGCACCTCTCCTTGAAATTGTGAAATATTTAAAAATATGATACAATATAACTATCTTATAAAATATAAATAATAATGTCAACAAAAATATGAACGAAGAAATAAACAAAAAAGATTTTGATTTCCATTGGGAAATAGATAGCCATAATAAACCAAAAAGAGACAAAAAATGGTATATCGTCGCCTCAGTCATTGTCTTGGGACTCATAGTCTATGCCCTTATTGATAAAAATTACTTTTTTGCCTTAATTCTTATCATTGCCAGTGCTTTGATTGTATTTTTCGATAACGAACCAATACAAAAAATTAATTTTGCTATCAAATATGACGGAGTGCTAGTTGATAAAAAATTCTTCTCTTTTGAGTCTATTAGAAATTTCTACATCGTTTACCGCCCACAAGAAGAAATTAGAAAATTATTTTTTGAATTCAAAAACCCATTAAACCACCGCCTATCAATTGAATTATACCAACAAAACCCCCTAGAAATCAGACAATATCTTTTAAAATATATTGACGAAGATTTGGAAAAAAATCATGAACCGTTGAGCGAAGGACTAGCAAAATTATTTAGATTATAATAAATTGACAGATTCCTTTTTATTTTCTACAATACAAATCTAAGTCCCTGTAGTTCAACGGATAGAACGCAAGATTGCGGATCTTGTAATCTAGGTTCGATTCCTAGCGGGGACACAATTTTATGCTTATTAGGCAATTAAACCGAGTAGGTGAAAAAACTGAAAAAGCGTTAAAAAAGCTAGGTCTAAATACTATTTCAGACCTTGTTTTTTATTTCCCCAACCGCTACGAAAAATATGAAGCCTGCCCCCAAATTTCAGCCCTAAAATTAAATGAAACCGTTAACATTAAAGGTCAAGTAGAATTGATAAAAAACAGAAGAAGTTTTCGCAGCAGAATGATGCTCACTGAAGCTCTAATATCAGATGACAGTGCTTCTTTAGAAGTTGTTTGGTTTAACCAACCCTTTATCGCTAAAACCCTTAAACCAGGTGATATGGTATCACTAGCTGGGAAAATAAAAAACCAAGGCGGACGACTAATAATGACCTCCCCTGTATATGAAAAGATAAATGAAAAACAAGAAAATATTCATACAGCTAATATCGTCCCGGTATACAGCCTCACCTCTTCTGTATCACAAAAACAATTACGTTTTCTAATTCATCAATCTTTGAAGTTAATAAAAAACATTCCAGAATATTTACCAGAAGAAATTATTAAATCACAAAATTTAATTAGCCTAAATGAAACTCTACAAAAAATTCACTTCCCTAAAAATCAAACTGATATTGATTTAGCCATTAATCGTTTTAAATTTTCTGAATTATTTCTCTTTCAATTAAAATCATATTTGGTTAAAGAAAAATTAAGCAAAAAAATAGCACTACCAGTTCCTGGAAAAATTTCTGAAATAAAAAAATTCATTGCTTCCCTGCCATATACTTTAACTCCTGATCAAAAAAAATCTGCCTGGGAAATAATTAAAGATATGCAAGAAGAAATTCCAATGTCGCGCCTACTCCAGGGAGATGTCGGTAGTGGGAAAACAATTGTCGCCCTACTCGTGGCCTTTAATTGTATCAAAAACAAAAAACAAGTTGCTTTTATGGCTCCCACTGAAGTTTTAGCCAAACAACATTACCACACTGCTTTAAAAATATTTTCTTCTTTTAATTTCAAAATCGCTCTACTAACTTCAAAGAGCAGGCTGAGTAATTTTTCTCTAGAAAAGAATAAGGTAAAACAAATAGAGCAGATAACCAAAGAAGCTGATATTGTTTTTGGTACTCACTCTCTAATTCAGGGTAATATTAAATTTAAAAAACTAGCTTTAGTGGTGGTAGATGAACAACATCTTTTCGGTGTTAACCAAAGACAAGAAATCATTAACAAGAATATGGACGACGACAAAGGAAAAACTACACCCCACTTCCTATCCATGACTGCCACCCCTATTCCTCGTTCCCTAGCTCTAATATCGGTTTATGGCTTAAACTTCTCCCTTATCTCACAGAAGCCTCAAAATAGGCCTGAAATCATCACTAAAGTGGTAAAAGAGGGACAAACCAAGCAAATGTATGAATTTATTAAAACCGAAGTAAATAAAGGGCATCAGGCCTTTATCATCTGTCCTTTAATTGATGTTTCTGACAAATTAGGAGCTAAATCAGTTAAAGAAGAATATAAAAAATTAAAGGAAGAAGTTTTCCCAGAAATACCCATGGCTATCTTACATGGCAAAATGAAGAGCGAAGAAAAAGATGCTATCATGGAAAAATTTCAAAATAATGAAATTAAAATTCTAATATCTACTTCCGTAGTAGAGGTTGGTATTGATGTGCCAAATGCTACCGTAATGCTCATTGAAGGAGCTGAAAGGTTTGGCCTTGCTCAACTACATCAATTTCGTGGTCGAGTTGGTCGTAGCGAAATTCAAAGTTATTGCTTCTTGCACTTAAGCGAGAAACCAGAAACAGAAGAAAATAATTGGCTACTGCCAAACACTAAACCTAGCGCCATAACTCAAAGACTAGAAGCCTTGCAAAAATATCATGACGGTTTATCACTAGCTAAAATAGATTTAAAGAATCGTGGTAGCGGTAATTTTTATGGAACTGAGCAATCAGGAATTATGAACTTCCGTTTTGCTACTCTTTTTGATCATGAGATTATTGATGAAGCTAACAAAGAAATAAAGAAGCTAACCAGTTTAGATCCTAATTTAGAAAAACATCCTAATCTATTAAAAAAAATAAATAGCGATATTGAAAAAGCTCATTTAGAATAACTTTTTTCTAAGTTAATAATAATGTTTATACAAAAAAAACAAGCTCCTAATGGAGCCTGTTTTTAAATATATATTCTTTAATAAATATTATTTCATCAATTTTGCAAAATCAACATTAGATATTCCCAAACTTAGATTTCTCATAATTTGGAAAGCATCGTTTGGTCTGCCAAGGAAGTGTCTAGAAGAA
>CAYYLI010000072.1:0-2914 GCA_964472595.1 uncultured Gammaproteobacteria bacterium
TGCGCAGCAGTCAAGCGAGACTTAGCGACGTGTGGCCGAATCCTAGTCCCCGAGCAATTGACAAAAATATAGCCTCATGCTATATTTTTTTATTGGTCTTTAATAAAAATTGTATTTTTTAATATTATATATAGATATAGATTTAATTTCCGTACCAATTTCCGTATTGTTTTAAATTATTCATATGTATACTTTCATGCTCTATTTGAGTGCAAACATATAAATTATATGGTTGGTTGTTCAATTTATCTCCATCTTGATGATGTACCACTTCATAAAATCTAAGTTTTCGGCCTAGATTTTTTCCAGCTACATATCTATGTACGAGAATATTACTGTCTTTAAATCTTAAATAACCATTATTATCTAAATACGTTTTTCTTTTCTTCTCTTTAATTGCTCTATCAGAAAAAACATCATAGTTTATTCTTGATTTGTTAAAATTAGGTGAATATATAATTCTATTAGATTTTAAAGTGGAATATTTATACCAGATAATAAATCCACCAATTAACATTATTAGTATAGCCATATTTTTTTAAAATTAACTGATCATTATAATATATTATTGCATATTTGTCAATAGTAGTGTTTTGATTGTATATAAATATTTAAATATATTAAAAATAGGCTTTTTTAGGCCTATTTTTTGTATTGACAAAACAATCAAATAGGGATATGCTAAACAGGCAATAAATTAGTACATTTATAACAAAAAGGATAAAAAATGAATGATTTACAACAAAAAGGGAAAAGCATTCGTCACGAAGATTATCAAATTGATATATTGAGTAACGAAGGAAAAATTAGTTTATTAATAAAAAGGGGAAGGTTAACCTTTGTCTTTAATAGTAAAATGGATTATTTTGAAAAGTTTAATTATGTAGCTGAATCAAGCTCAGAGTATAAAACTTTGACCATTTCTTTTTATAATAAGAGAGAAAAAACACCTCTTTTTAGGTTGCCAACTGATTTTATAAAAAAATTTGTTGACTCTGTTCAGATTCCTAAAATCAAGGACGCCAAAATAAGTTGCTTTATCATCTTTGGTTCAGTAGCTGGTTTTGTGGCCGAAAAGATTGTGATTAGAGATGAAAAAAACAAAAAAGAAAAAGAAATTTATACAGAAAATTTTTTATCTGATTTAAATCAGTCTCAAAGAATGTATAATTTTGTTTCTTTTAGCTCTGGCACTGCTAGACCTGATTTTAAAATGGAAGAGGATTTTCTCTCTCATTTAATTGGAACCTTAAAAAGAGAGTTAGCGGAGCAAATTAATCAATTAAAAAACAGAACTGATTATTTTAACGATTAATTCTTTTCCTTAAAGCAAAAGCATCTTAACTGCAAAGATGCTTTTTTTATTTTAATTTGAAAAATGAAGAAATTGGTGTTAAACTAAAGGTAGTTGAATCTTAAATTAAAAATATGAAAACATTAATTTTATTTTATTCTCGCACTGGTACAACTAAAAAAGTAGCTGAAAGATTGGCCAGTGTTTTAGGGGCTGATATTGAAAATGTAGTTGATAATGTGAACCGCTCTGGAATACGTGGTTATATGATTTCTGGTAGAGATGCTGTAAAAAAGACTTTAATTAAAATTAACCCACTTACTCACAATATATCTGATTATGATTTGGTAATTATTGGAACACCGGTTTGGGCTTGGACCATGTCTGCTCCAATTAAGTCACTTATAACAGAGTTAAAAGACAATCTAAAACAAGTTGCTTTCTTTTGTACTCAAGGAGGAGAGGGAAATCAGGGAGCAATATCTAATATGATAAAGTTAAGTGGTAAAGAACCTTTAGCCAGTTTAAGTCTTTTAAATAAAAAAGTAGTAAAAGACCAAATAGAGAAAGAAATTAATGATTTTGTAAGTAAATTAAAATAGTGTTATAATACATATATAATAAATAGCTCGTTAAAATAAATATTAATCCAAAAATCTTTTGTCATGAAAAAAAATAGAATGGAGTATCGGTATGAAACCGTAGAATTCCTTTTCATAATGATAAGGAATCCGGATTTATTTTTTGATTGTGTTGATCTAAGTGTTTTTGAAAAATTAGATCAAATAAAACTTCTAGAAGAAGAGGAGTGGAACATAGAAACGCTAGACGAGGCTTCTAAAATGATGTTAGAAAAGAAGAATTATCAAATAGATTGTATAATCAATGATATAAAGCTTCTCTACATTAGATTTGTTGACATTTTTGCTATTAAAAATGATGCTTTACCAAAATTTAAAGAAATAATGCTTGAGGCTATTGAAAAGGATTTAGAATTTTTTGTCAGTCAAGAAAATATTTCTGAAAATGACACCTTGGTTAAAGACATTATTTTTGATATACTTTATTTTTTAGTTGGAAAACTTGGTTTAGATATTATATCAGTAACACTAGAAGATATTTTAAAAGATATGGATTGTTGGACTGAGTTAGAAGACATAGCAAAAACTGATTTTTATAGCAATGAAAATGAAGAAGAGGAGGATTGGTAAAAATATGCTACAACCGCCGTTAGTTAACACACTAGCGGCTTTTTTTGCCAAAATTAAAGTAAAATGATATAATAAATATATACTAATAATTAAAAATACGACCATGAAAAAGACAATAGTTCTAGTGCTCTTAATTGCATTAGTAGTTGGGGGAATACTTCTCCTAAAAGAGTCCTTTTATAAAAATAATGAAAAACAAATTAACAGCGAGATGAACTATATAGACGACAGTGTTGTTAGCGAAGAGAGTCCAGCTCTAAGAGACGCCTGTGCTTTTGCTGGCGGAAATTGGTTGGCCGATTTTTCTCAATGTGAATACGTTGACGAAACTTGGTGTTTGGATAATGGCGGGGTTTTTTCTGAATGCGGATCAGCTTGTCGCAATAATCCTGAGGCCGAAATTTGTACT
>CAYYLI010000073.1:0-2839 GCA_964472595.1 uncultured Gammaproteobacteria bacterium
ATTGGGCTAACTCTGACAATCATTTTGATTCTGACAACGATTTCCTTTTTGCCCGAAAATATTTTTTTCCGCAGTTTATAAACTGTGGTTTTTTCTTTCGGGGTTATTAAGGCTATTTTTCCAGCCACCTATCATTTTCCCAGTTTCATCCAGCAATATAGATATTTCTTCATATTGTTTATTGGATATTAGTTTGGCCTCCCAAGATAAAGAAATATTAAATTTTAGTAAATCTAAAATTATAATACACTCAGAGATTTTTTCTATTTTATTATTTTGTGAAAAGTAAGCTAGATAAGATTTTTCCAGTAACTCAAGTATTTTGTTTTCGATTTTATTGCCTAGGGTATATTGACGTTTTTTGGGGATGTTATCGGACAGTTTTATCCATAAAAAATATACTTCTTTTATTTTTTGAAGGATAGTAAAATTAAAATTGTTATGAGAAAAATTAAAAAAATTCATAATGTTTATAATTATATCATATCTTTAGAAAATTTGCTCATATCTTGGAAAGAGTTTTTGAAAGGAAAAAAGAAAAAAAGTGATGTTATTTATTTTTCCCTAAAATTAATGGATAATCTAATTCTTCTCCATGGTTCTTTGTTAGATAAAACTTATAAGCATAGCGGTTATCACGCTTTTAAAATAAAAGATCCTAAACCAAGAGATATACATAAAGCTAGTGTGCCCGATAGAATAATTCACCATGCTGTCTATAGGATATTGTATCCGTTTTTTGATAAAAAATTTATTTATGATTCTTATTCTTGTCGTTTTAACAAGGGTGTTTTTAAAGCTTTGGATAGGTTTGATAGTTTTGTTTTTAAAGTTTCTAAAAATAATATTGAAGATTGTTGGGTTTTGCAGTGTGATATCAAAAAATTTTTTGCTAGTATTGATCATCAAATATTAAAAAATATTTTAGCAAAATATATTAATGATAAAAAAGTGTTATGGTTATTGGACCAAATTATTGATAGTTTTAATACCGCCAGAGAAAAAGGCAAGGGCCTCCCCTTGGGTAATTTGACTAGTCAGCTATTGGTCAATATTTATTTAAATGAGCTTGATAATTTTGTAAAAAGAAAACTGAAAATAAAATATTATATTCGTTATGCCGATGATTTTTTAATTTTAAATAAAAATAAAATATTTTTAGAGAAGATTATTGTCGATATTTCATATTTTTTAGAAGAAAATCTTAAATTGACATTGCATCCGAGTAAGGTTTTAATAAAAAATATTAATTCCGGGATCGATTTTCTAGGTTGGGTTAATTTTTGTAATTTTAGAGTTCTCAGGACCTCCACCAAAAAAAGAATGTTTAAAAAGATAAAAAATAATAAAAATGATTTAGTTTTAGGTTCCTACCTTGGTTTATTGGGGCATGGAAACACAAAAAAACTAAAAAATCAAATAATTTATAAAAATGCTTAGTATTTACAAAAGCATTTTTTTTAGTTATAGTGAAATTGCTATGAAACAATCATTTTTATTTACAAAAACAACTAAAGAGCTGCCAAAAGACGAAACCTCATATAACGCCCAGGCTTTAATTAGGGCTGGTTTTGTTGATAAAGTTGGGGCTGGAATCTATACTTTTTTACCTCTAGGTTTAAAGGTTTTGCATAAAATAAACAATATTATTCGTGAAGAAATTAATGCTGTCGGAGGTCAAGAAATTTTAATGCCAGCTTTAAACCCTAAAGAGAATTGGCAAAAAACTGGTCGTTGGGACGATTTGGATGTTTTGTTTAAATTATCTGGTTCTGACGATAAAGAGTATGCACTCGGGGCAACTCACGAAGAGATTGTTACTCCACTAGGACAAAAGTTTACTTTATCTTACAAAGATTTGCCATTTGCTGTTTATCAAATCCAAACCAAATTCCGTAATGAAAAAAGAGCTAAGGCTGGATTACTTCGAGGCCGGGAATTTGTGATGAAAGATTTATATTCTTTTCATGCTAGTGAAGAAGATTTGAAAAATTATTATGATAAAGTTAAAGACGCTTATGTTAGAATTTATGATCGCTTAGGTTTAGGCGACTTAACCTATTTTACTTATGCTGCTGGTGGAACCTTTGCTAAATATTCTCATGAATTTCAAACTGTTTGCGAAAATGGAGAAGACACCGTCTATGTTTGTCCAAAATGTCACATTGCTATAAACGACGAAATTATTGCTGAACAAAATACTTGCCCTGAATGTGGATCCACTGCCCTGGAAGCAAAAAAGTCTATTGAAGTAGGAAACATTTTTGAATTAAAAGCTAAATATTCTCACGCTTTTGATTTTACTTTTAAAGATCAAGCTGAAAAATCTCACGATGTTCTGATGGGTTGCTATGGAATTGGCCCAAGTCGTATTATGGGAACAATTGTCGAGGTTTGTCATGATGATAAGGGGATAGTTTGGCCTAAAAGCGTAGCCCCTTTTTCTGTGCACCTTATTTCTCTAAAACAAAATGAAGAAGCTGAAAAACTTTATCAAAAATTATTAAGTGAAAAAATTGATGTATTATACGATGACAGAGATGGTGTTAGCCCAGGAGAAAAATTTGCTGACGCTGATTTGATTGGTTGCCCTTATCGTTTAGTTGTTAGTCAAAAAACCTTAAGCGAAAACAAAATTGAGTTTAAAGCCAGAAATAGTGAAATTAGCGAATTAATAGATATTGATAAAATTTCTGAGTTTTTGAAAAAATAATTTATTTTAATTTTATGTTTGATTTTCTAAAAAAGTTTACTAGCATGGGGCATGATATTGCTATTGATTTGGGTACAAAAAATACTTTAGTTTATGTTAATAGCAAGGGTATTATTATTAATGAGC
>CAYYLI010000074.1:0-2802 GCA_964472595.1 uncultured Gammaproteobacteria bacterium
TTGTTTTCGCTGCTAGCTAAAGTTGGGGTAATAAAAGGTACGAACAAAAAGAAAGTCAAGAAGATGGCTAGAGTAATTTTTTTAAAAATGTTTTTTATCATAAGTTTATTTTATCATAAGTTTATTTTAATGATATTATCTTATCAAATATTATAAAAAAGGGGAAGAACTAAAAGAAATATTTTTTGGCTTGATATAATCTAAATATTATATTAAAATATAATATAAACTAAATAAATTCATTTATACAGGCACCAAGAACAAATCTTGGCCTGTTTTCGTGCTTAAATTAAATTAATATAAATATATGATAAATAATGACAAAATAATAATAAAAGGGGCTAGAATGCATAATCTAAAAAATATTAATCTAGAAATACCCCATAACAAATTAACAGTAATAACTGGAGTTTCTGGGTCTGGCAAGTCGTCCTTAGCTTTTGATACTATCTTTGCTGAAGGACAGCGCCGTTATGTTGAATCACTTTCACCGTATATGAGACAATTTCTTGGTCAAAAGAAGCCAGCTGAAGTGGATGAAATATTAGGTTTAGCTCCGGCTATCTCTATTGATCAAAAAGCTCTATCTCATAACCCTCGATCTACTGTTGGAACTCTAACCGATATCTATGACTATTTAAGAGTTTTGTATTCTCGTATTGGTGAAGTGTTCTGTCCTAAATGTGGTCACAAGATTGAAAAATTAACCTTGGAAGAAATGGTTGATATATCTCTTTCTCGAGCCAAGGAAGCTAAAGCTAAATATATAACCATAATTTCACCAGTGGTTAGAGATAGGAAGGGTGAATACTATCAACTATTATACGATTATCTATCCTTAGGTTATTCTGAAGTTAGAATTGATGGTGAAATTCGTTCTCTACGTGATCAAATTAAACTTAGTCCTAGCAAAAAGCATAGCATTGATATTGTGATAGATAAAATGCTACCAAATGATGATTCTAGACTATTTGAAGCTATTGAAAATGCTATAGCATATAGCAAGGGTTTAGTTTTTGTTTCTTTAGATGATAAAGAGGAGTTTTTGTTATCATCTAATTGGACCTGCCCTAATGATAATTTTGCTTTTCCAGAAGTAGAGCCTCGACTTTTTTCCTTTAATTCACCTCATGGAGCTTGTCCTTCTTGTTCTGGTTTAGGTAAGGTTGGTTTTTATGCCAATGAGGTTTGCCCTAAATGTAATGGCCAGCGTCTCAGAGAGGAAGCTCTGTCCGTTAGAATAAATGGCAAAAATCTAGCTGAAGTTGCTGCTATGTCTTTAGAAAAAGCAGGAAATTTCTTTGCTGAGGTTTTAGAGAAGCTTAGCAAGCGTCAGATGAGTATTATATCAACTGTTATGCAACAAATAATTGACCGTTTAGAGTTTCTAAATAAGGTTGGTTTAAGTTATCTAACCTTAAACAGAGAAGCTGAAACATTGTCTGGTGGAGAAGCTCAAAGAATACGTTTGTCATCACAAATTGGTTCTCAATTGTCTCACACCCTTTATGTTCTAGATGAACCAACTATTGGTTTACATGAGAGAGACACTTTCAAATTAATTGAAACTTTGAAGTCGCTAAGAGACAAAGGCAATACTGTAGTTTTAGTGGAACATGATGAGCAAACAATTATTAATTCTGATTATCTAGTTGATATGGGACCAGAGGCTGGTGTCTATGGTGGAGAAATTGTAGCTATTGGTGAGACTAAAAAACTTTTGGCGGAAAAAGGGGAGAATAGTAAATCAATGACTCTTAGTTATTTAAATAGGGAAAAAGAGATAGAAGTGCCAGAAAAAAGAAGAAACCAGAATAAGGGGATAATAAAAATCAAGGGGGCTAAGGCTAATAATTTAAAGAATGTTAGTTTAGAATTACCCCTGGGAAGACTGGTCGGTTTGTGTGGGGTTTCTGGATCTGGTAAATCCTCACTTTTGTACGATGTCTTGTATAAAAATATTGCACACATAAAAAACAATCCTGGTAAAAAAAATAAATTAGACAACGTTGAAGAAATTACTGGAACTGAATATATAAATAAAGTGACAGTTATTGATCAATCTCCTATTGGTAGAACACCTCGTTCTAACCCCGCCACCTATACCGGAATATTTACCCCAATTAGAGATTTCTTTGCTGAGTTACCAGAATCCAAAGAACGTGCCTATACCTTATCCCGTTTTTCTTTTAATCGTCCCGGTGGTCGTTGTGAAGCCTGCCAAGGTGCTGGTTCTAATTTAATTGAAATGCATTTTTTACCACCAGTTTTGGTAGAGTGTGAAGTTTGCCGTGGGCAAAGATTTAATCGTGAAACTTTGCAGGTGGAATATAAAGGACATAATATTTCTGACGTTTTAAATTTAAGCGTCGAAGAAGCTATTAAATTATTTGATGGCAATTATTATATTACCGACAAACTTAATGTTTTAAAATCAGTTGGTCTGGGTTATCTAAAACTTGGTCAAAGCGCTACCACTTTATCTGGTGGTGAAGCTCAAAGGGTAAAGATAGCTAAGGAGTTAACCTATACCTTAGGTCAAAAAACTCTCTACCTATTAGATGAACCAACTACCGGTCTTCATTATAAAGATATTGAGATGCTACTTCAGGTTTTGAATAAATTAGTAGAAAAAGGGCATACTGTAGTAGTTATTGAACATAATATGCATATGCTTAAAGCTATGGATTATTTAATAGACTTAGGTCCAGATGGGGGAGAAAAGGGTGGTTATGTTTTAGCTAGTGGCGAGCCAGAAGATATTATTAGAAATGAAAAAAGTATTACTGGTAAATATTTAAA
>CAYYLI010000075.1:0-2357 GCA_964472595.1 uncultured Gammaproteobacteria bacterium
TTGGAGTGGTTATATCGTTTAATTAAACAGCCGGAGAGATTTAAGAGAATATTTAGAGCAGTTTTTGTTTTTACCTTTAAATTTATTCATTGGTATTTTGTAACTCCTTTTTTCTATCGCAAAAATGTCGCTTGTTTTCTATATAAACACGAACCTTTAGCCTATACAGCGCTAGAGAATAAAACTAGAGATGAATTAGAGCAGTATCAAGTATTATTAGTAGAAAGAACCGAAGACCCTGGTCATTGGCAATTACCCCAAGGAGGAACTGATCACCAAAAAATAATGCGAGCTGGTAGTCGGGAATTATATGAAGAGTTGGGTATTGAAAAGTTCTATCCTAAAAAATATTATAAGAATGTGTATAAGTATAAGATTGATTTCAGGGGTAAATATGGATATAAAGGTCAAAAACAAAGTTTGCTTATCGCTGAATTTGCTGGAGATGATAGTGAAATAAAAATAAATTTTTGGGATCACTCTGCTTGGAAGTGGGTTAAAGTTTCTGATCTGAGTAAAGAGGTTCATCCAGTTAGAAGAAATTCAGCTGAAGTGTTTGTAAATAAATTTAAAGAATATTTAAATAATAATTAAAATATATGAATAGCAAAGTTAGATTAAGATTTGCTCCATCACCAACGGGGTTTTTGCATATTGGTAATTTACGTACTGCTTTATTTGGCTATTTTTTAGCCAAGAGTCAAGGTGGTTCTTTTCTTTTGCGAATTGAAGATACTGATCAAAAAAGAGAAGTTGAGGGAGCGGTTGAGAGTTTGATAAAAATACTTTCTTGGATGGGGGTTAGTTTTGATGAAGGACCTCATGTTGGAGGAGACTTTGGACCATATATTCAAACCGAGCGTTTAGATATATATAAAAAGTACGTTGATGAACTACTGGCTAAAGGTGAAGCCTATTATTGTTTTTGTACTGAAGAAAGACTGGAAGAGATGAGAAATAAACAACAGGAGAATAAAGAAGCTCCGCGTTATGATCGTCATTGTCGTAATTTAAGTCCAGCTGAGGTACAAGATAAAATAGCCAAAGGTGAGCCTTATGTTATTCGTCAAAAAATGCCAATTGGAGTTTGTGTTGAAGTTTTTGACGAACTTCGAGGCAAGATTGTTTTTAGTAGTGATGATTTAGATGATCAAGTTTTAATTAAATCTAATGGTATTCCAACCTATCAATTTGCTAGTGTAGTTGATGATCACCTAATGGAGATAAGTCATGTCACTCGTGGTGATGAATGGTTGTCTAGCTTTCCTAAGAATGCACTTTTGTATAAATCATTTGGTTGGACTGCACCTAAATTTATTCATCTACCATTAATTTTGAATAAAGGGGGCGGAAAGTTGAGTAAAAGACAAGGTGATGTTTTTGTGGAAGATTATAAGGCGAAAGGATATTTGCCTGAAGCTATTTTAAATTTCTGTGCTTTAATTGGTTGGCACCCTAAGGATGATCAAGAAATACTTAGTATGAATGAAATTATTGAAAAGTTTTCTGTAGCTGGTATTGGTTCATCACCAGGAGTATTTGATTTAGAAAAATTAGATTATTTAAATGGCCATTATATTAGACAAAAAGATATTTCTGAGCTAACTAAAATGTGTAAAGATTATTTAATAAGTGAAGGATTGATAAATGAGACAACTGATATAAACTTAATTGAAAGAGCTGTTATTATTTCTCGTGAAAGATTAAAAAAAATATCTGATATTTCAGAATTATCTTTTTATCTTTTTCAAGATGAGATAAATTATGAACCCGAGCTATTGGTTTGGAAATCTTTAACCCTGGAAGATGTAAAAAATAATTTGAAAGAAGTTTTAGAAGTCTTAGAAAAAGTATCAGAGAGTGATTGGACTAAAGAAAATTTAGAAAATATTGTTATCTCATACTTAAAAGAAAACGACAAAAAGAACGGTGATTATTTATGGCCACTAAGAGTTGCTTTATCTGGACAAAAAAATAGCCCTAGTCCTTTTGAATTGGCCTGGGCTTTAGGTAAAGAAAAGAGTGTTGTAAGAATTAAAAAAGCTTTGAATTAAATCTTTTTTGGATCAACTGAAAACGGAGCAAAAGAAAGTCGATGAATAGGGCAGGGGCCATAAAGACTTATCATGTCCATGTGAACTTTAGTGCCATACCCTTTATGTTTAGAAAATTTGTATAGTGGATATTTCTTATCCATTTCTTCCATTAAAAAATCACGTGAGACTTTAGCAATAATTGAGGCCATAGCGATAGAAAAAACATTATCATCACCTGAAATTATAGCTTCTTGTTTAATATTTAATTTAGGAATAGGGAATTTACCATCAACTAAAACAATATCAACTGGCATTTTGGTT
>CAYYLI010000076.1:0-2331 GCA_964472595.1 uncultured Gammaproteobacteria bacterium
ATATTTTTTCTTATAATCCCAGCAACAGTAAAAAGAAGGTCTTCGCGACATTCTGTTTCTAAATTAGCCTTAGCCTCTTCATCCCATTTAAAATAATTAGAGGTAAACTTTTTTTCTTCCAACTTACTATAAACAGTTTCTACTATCTCTTTTTTAACCTTAAGTGGTAAATCATGATTAATTTTGAATATTATTTTTTTATTTAAAATCCCTTCTCTGGCAGAAAATGATAATTCGGAACTTGAAAAGCCTTGTTCATCTTTTATTGCATTTAAATAAACACGAGTTATCTTTTGCGGAGAAGAAAAATTAACAGTATAGTTATTACTATCCTTTCCAACAAAATTAAAATGTTTAACATCAGGATTCTTGGGATCACTAGACTTATTAACATAGCCATTAAAATGAGTGATTTTATCATTTTTTAATCTCTCTTTTTTTAAAATTTCTAGCTCTGCTAGAGAATAAGGATTTTGCAAAGAGCCTTTTTCATGAATTACTTCTGCTTCCTGTACTTTTTTAGAATTTACCATTTTAAAAGAATTTAAAAATTTTTCACCAAACATATTTTAGCTATTAGATTTAATAATATTTTACTATTATATCTTAGCATAATTGTTAAAAAACAAAAACAGGCTTAAAAACCTGCCTTGTGACCCCTGGGGGAATCGAACCCCCGTTGTCAGGATGAAAACCTGGTGTCCTAACCACTAGACGAAGGGGCCGTCTAGCTAAACAAAAAAGCTTTTCATAAAGCAATAATATAATATATTGATTTTACAAACTTGTCAATAATCTTTCAATAAGCTAAACTAAAGCTATAATTAATGCACCTATGCCCCAAAAAGAAAAGAAACAATATATTTTAGGCTTAGAAAGTAGCTGTGATGAAAGTGCCGCTGCTATTATTGAATTTGACAAAAAGACTAATTTTAAAATTCTCTCCAGCGTAGTTTCGTCTCAAGTTGATATTCATAAACAATATGGTGGAGTTGTACCAGAAATTGCGGCCCGCGAACATGTTATTACAATTTTACCAGTAATTGATCAGGCCCTACAAAAAGCTAATATTAATTTAAAACAATTATCAGTTATTGCGGTTACTTCCGGCCCTGGACTTATTACCTCTTTAATTAGTGCCAGCGAAACTGCCAAAGCTCTATCGTTTGCCCATAACATCCCTTTAATTGCTAGCAACCATATCGAAGGTCACATCTACTCAGCTTTTTTAGAAAACAAAAAAAAGATTGAATTCCCAGCTTTGATTTTAACTGTTTCTGGCGGTCATAACATCTTAGCTATAATGGAAAATCATTTAAAATATAAAATTATCGGCAGAACTTTGGATGATGCCGCTGGAGAAGCTTTTGATAAAGCTGCTAAAATGATGGGCTTGGGTTATCCTGGTGGACCAATTATTGGGAAACTAGCTCAGGAATATATAGAAAAAAATGAAGGCAATTTAGAAGAAATTGATTTACCTCGCCCCATGCTTAATTTAAATAATTTTGATTTTTCTTTTTCTGGATTAAAAACTGCTTTATTATATCAATTAAGAAAAGATAAAAATTGGAAAAATAAAATTCCACAGTATTGTTATTCTTTTCAAAAAGCAACTATTGATGTGTTGGTTGGCAAAACTTTAAAAGCTATTAAAAAATATCCGGTCAAAACTATTATGTTAGTTGGTGGCGTTTCTGCCAACTTTGAACTTAAAGCAACCTTCATTGAAAAATTAAAAAAAGACTCAAACCTAAAAAAGATAAAATTTGTTGCTCCGGCCCTAAAATACTCGGGCGACAATGCTACGATGATCGCTTTAAATGGTATTTTCCACTTCTTAAAAAATAAAAAAAATCTAAAAAATTATAAAAATCTAAAAATAAGCTCCAACCTAGAATTAAAATAAAGTCAATAAAAGCCCCTATTTACAGGGGTTTTTACTTAAAAGAAGAAGTCGGGCTCAGATATTGACTTTTTTTTGTTTGTGTGATAGAATAATAAGTTGTCTTTTGAAAAAGTAAAAACCGGTTTAAACGGGCCAGGCACGACAAGCATGGGACTTTCTTTCAGGGTTTCTAAGGCTAAGGCTTTAAAGCTCCTAAAAGAGATTTTCTTGCCTATCCCGTTTAAGTCGGTTTTTTTATTTAGATATTAATTGTGCCAAAACAAAAATCATCAAATTACATTGATGATTTTTTTATAAAAATAATTTAAAAAATTAATTTATTACATCTGTGCTACTTGAAATACTTTCAGTTGAAGTAGCGGTAGAAGAAGAAGCTGTTTCTTCCTTAGGAGCAACACCAAGCAAGCACACTTCTCGCCAAG
>CAYYLI010000077.1:0-2254 GCA_964472595.1 uncultured Gammaproteobacteria bacterium
GATTATGTTTTAACTGATATTGATGGAAATAAATATACCACAACTAAGATTGGAACTCAGTGTTTTATGGCACAAAACCTAAAAACAACGAAGTATAATGACGGAACCTCTATTCCTAATATTGCTGACAACACCGCATGGAGTGCTGACACTACTGGAGCTTACTCTTGGTGGCAAAATAATATTGCCAATAAAAATTCTCATGGTGGTTTTTATAATTTTTATGCTGGGGCTACAGGAAAATTATGTCCAACTGGTTGGAGAGTGTTTATCTATACCGATATAACAACACTTAGATCTTATTTGATGGTTAACTCACAATATTGGTGCGATAATAATTCAAGCTATATAACCAAATCTTTGTCAGCTACTTCTGGTTGGACATCCAGCGCTAATGTTTGTGCTGTTGGTAATAATCAGACTGTGAACAATTATTCTAATTTCAACGCCTTGCCAATTGGTATGCGATTGCCATCCGGTTCATTTTCTTGGAATAATCAAAGATCAACTTTTTTATCATCTACAGCCACGGGAGATACTAGTAATTGGTTTATGCAAATAAAATATGATGGTGCTAGCAGTATTACTTCAAACTGGCAGAAAGCAGCTGGCGTTTCCGTTCGTTGTCTAAAAGAATAATTTATATTATATAAAATTAATTTTATGAATAAAAAAAAGGGATTTACTATCATTGAAATACTTGTTGTTATCTTTATTATAGCCATACTATCTTCCTTGGCAATCATTTCCTTTGACACCACCAGAAAAAACAATCGCGATTCCAAAAGATTATCAGACATTGCTCAATTAAAATTAGCTTTAGAAAATTATCGCTTATTTGAAGGGGGATATCCAGCAAGTATTAGCCCGGGTTCACCCCTGATTGGATCTACTACAGGAAATATTTATCTAAACCCAGTCCCAGTCAATGACGCTTATCAAGATATTTCTTGTTCACAAAGTAATTATTATTATACTTTAGCTAGCTCCACTGATTATTACACAATTTTATTTTGTTTAGAGAAAAAAGTAGATAAATATAGCGCTGGAGAAAAATGTTTTGTCTCAGCTAATGGCGAAATTTTAAGTGCTCCTTGCCCCTAATTTTTTTAATGAAAATATAAAAAAACGCAGGAGTTGCCCTCTTGTGTTTTTAAATTATTATGTTATAATTTTCTATCCAAGTTTTAATTAATATTTCAAAAATATGTCCAAACAATTAAAGCAGGTTATAAACTTATCCAAGAGGACTGGTGACCGAGTTATTGTCTTTGATAACAGCGCGCCGGAAGATTCTTTTGTGCTGATGACTTTGGACCAGTATGAAGAATTATTAGGCTCTTCAGTCGAGCTTGAAACAAAAAAAGAGACTGACTCAATTAAAGTTGAGACCAAAAGTGATTTATCAGAGAGCGGAGAGGCCCCAGTTAACAAAAGTAGTCTTGAGGATCGGGAAGCTCCAGTTAGCAAAAGTAGCTTCGAAGATGATAAAGAAGCCCCATTTGTTAAAAGTAGTTTTGAGGAGGAAATTGCCAAAAGAGACGCTCAAATCATAAAAGATAGAGAAAGTCAAGGGGTAAGGACTGATTTTGAGCCAATTCAATCAAGTGAGATTAGAAAGAGTAATATATCAGATGGACCGCTAAAGGAAACTCTACGCAACCTATTGACAGAAAAAAAAATAGTTGATAAAATAGACAGTATAGAAAAAAACAATGCTAACTTGAACGGAAATAAGCTAAATAATTGGAGAATTCCGCCAGAAGTTAAGGAAGATTCAGAATAATCTATACAAATTAGTATTTATAAAAAAGATAAAAATAGTTAAGATATTTAACTGTTTTTGCTTGTTTAAATAAAAATAAAAATTTATAATTAATTTAAAACGGCTGGGTGCCTTTTAGGCAAGTAACCCTCTAAAGAGGGGTCGTGAATTTAAAAACATGGCAGACAAATTCGAACGCGGTAAGCCCCATGTAAACGTTGGTACTATTGGCCACGTTGATCACGGGAAAACAACCTTGACAGCCGCTATTTTAAGCGTAGCTAACGCTCAAGGTTTAAAAGCTACTCAAAGGGGTGTTGACGACATTGACAATGCTCCAGAAGAGAAGCAAAGAGGTATTACTATTGCTACTTCTCACCAAGAATATGAGACTGAATCACGTCACTATGCTCACGTTGATTGTCCAGGACATGCTGATTATGTAAAAAACATGATCACTGGTGCTGCTCAAATGGACGGTGCTATCTT
>CAYYLI010000078.1:0-2187 GCA_964472595.1 uncultured Gammaproteobacteria bacterium
TTTTTCTGAATGCGGATCAGCTTGTCGCAATAATCCTGAGGCCGAAATTTGTACTTTGCAATGCGTGCAGTTTTGTCAGTTTGTTAAATAATATATGACGATAAAAAAAAGTAAAACAATAAATAACTTTTTAAAATTGATGCGGCCATATAGTCGCTCAATTTTATTTTTAGTAATAATTACATTAGTCTTAGAAGCAATTAATTTAATTGCTCCCTATATATTAAAGGAACTAATTGACGGTTTGCTAGATTTTTCTTTGGCGAAAATAAATTGGTTTTTTTGGTTGATAATTGGATTTTTCTTTTCCATTTTATTTTCAGTGGCCGTTGATTATTTTAAAGATAAAAAGATTTTTGACCTGATATTTAAAAGTGAATATGACCTAACAATTAGATGTCAAGAAAAATTATTAAGTTTAGATTTAATGTATCATCAAGAAGAAGGAACGGGGGATAAGGTGACCAAGGTTAGCCGAGGAGTTGATAAATTTGTTAATCTTTTAGGCTCGGTCTTCTGGGAATTTTTACCAGTGCTTTTTCAATTTCTTTCTACCTTCATAATTTTAACAATAATTGATTATCGTTTAGCCTTAATTTTGTTAATTTTCTCCATTACCTTTTTGTTTATGAATGTAAGGGTTAATGGAAAAATATATCCAGTGAGAAAAGAGAGATACAAAAAGTACGAAGAAGCTTCTGGCAAAATGGTGCAGTCAATTATTAATGTTAATACTGTTCAGTCTTTTTCCCAAGAAAAAAGAGAGCTTGATGAATTAAGCGTCTTAAGAAAAGATATTATTAAAGGTGAAAAAAAAGAATGGGCCTTTATTCTTAAATACGCCAATTTAAGAGAGGCTTTAGTGGCTCTGGGTCGTTCTTTGGTTTTGATCTTTGGTATATATTTGGTAGTACAAAATCAATTAAGTATCGGTACTTTGGTTTTTGTTATTACTCTATCAGAGAAAGTCTTTTCAGCTATTTCTCGTGTCTATCGCCTTTATGATCGTTTTGCGGAAGGAGCTGAAGGTGTAAACAGATTATCAGATTTGTTAGCTACTGAGAGCAATATAAAAAACACCGGGAAGAAAAAATTGAAAAAAGTAGAAGGAGCTATTACTTTTAAAGATGTTAATTTTTCATATAATAATTCAGAAAATACTTTAGAAAATCTAAATCTTCATATTCCAGCTGGCGCTTTTACCGCTTTAGTTGGTCCTTCTGGTGGTGGAAAAACCACTATTATACGATTAATATTTAGACATTTTGAAGCAAAGTCAGGCGCTGTATTACTTGATGGAATAAATATCAAAGATATAGATTTATTCAACTTTAGAAGCTTTCTTTCTATTGTGCCGCAAGAAGTTGATATTTTTAATTCTTCAATCTTTGACAATATTTCTTACGCTAATAAAAGAGCCAGCTTTCAAGAAGTGGAAGCAGCGGCTAAAATTGCTAATGCCTCTGAATTTATCGAAAAATTACCAGACAAATATAATACCATTGTTGGAGAAAGAGGAATTAAGTTGTCTGGTGGTCAAAGACAGAGAATTGGTATTGCTCGAGCAGTTTTAGCTAATCCAAAGATCTTAGTTTTTGATGAAGCCACTAGTAACTTGGATACTGAGAGTGAAAAATTAATTCAAGATGCTATCTTAAAAATTTCTCACAACAAAACTATTATTGTTATTGCCCATAGATTAAGCACTATTAAAATGGCGGACAAAATTATTGTAATAGAAAAAGGGAAGGTTAGCGAAGAAGGAACTCACTCTCAATTACTACAACAGGATAAAGGATTATACAAAAAGTTAATTAATTTACAGTCTCTAGGAGATGTTAAATAGGACTTGCTTTTTTAAAAATAAATGTTAAGATGTGGTTAATAAAATAGTATATTAACATTTAAAAAGAGGAGGTCATTCATGGTGAAACAAAGAACTTTAGTTTTTATTAAATATCCCCATTCAAATAGAGGAGGGGATTTATTGGGAATATTTAGTATGTTAAATAAAGCTGGTTTCAGCATTGCGGCAATGAAGACTTCTCAATTAACTATTGAAGAAGCTAGAGAGTTTTATATCGAACATCAAGGCAAAGTTTTTTTTGAAGAATTGGTTCAATCAATTATTAAAGGACCTATCATTCCCTTAATTATTGAAAAAGAATCAGATGATATCATAAAAGA
>CAYYLI010000079.1:0-2010 GCA_964472595.1 uncultured Gammaproteobacteria bacterium
AAAAAGGACATCAATTGATGTCCTTTTAAAATATCTAATTTATTTTATCTTAAGATCTCTTAGCTCTAACTCTCTCATTCTCAGTTAAATATTTTTTTCTCAGACGAACACTTTTAGGAGTTACCTCCAAATATTCATCATCATTCATAATACTCAAACCAATTTCCAAACTAAGCTCCATTGGTGGGGTTAATTTTATAGCTTCGTCAGAACCAGAAGCTCGAACGTTGGTTAATTGTTTTCCTTTAATTGGATTAACAGCCAAATCATTTCCCTTGGCAACATTACCAATTACCATACCTTCATAAACATCAACATTTGGCCCAATGTATAAAACACCACGCTCTTGTAAATTCCAAAGAGAATAAGCTAAAGCCTTACCAGAAATCATAGAAATCATAGAACCTAATTCACTTTTTTCAATTTTACCCACATGAGGCTTAAAGTCCAAGAAATGGGTGCATAAAATTCCCTCACCTCGAGTATCAACTACAAACTCATTGCGATAACCAAGTAAACCTCTAGTTGGAACTTCAAAAATTAAACGAGTTTGCCCATTAGAACTTTTTATACTCATCATTTGTCCCTTTCTCTTGGAAACTTTTTCAATAACAACACCAGATAAATCTTCCGGTACATCAATAGTCACTTCTTCAAAAGGCTCATGATCAACTCCATCAATATTTTTAATAATTACCTGGGGCTGTGAAACTTGAAGCTCATAACCTTCACGTCTTAAATTCTCCAATAGAATAGCAATGTGTAATTCTCCGCGACCAAAAACTTTGTAAAAACTAAGATCAGAGAAGTCAATTTTTAAACCAACATTAATTTCCAATTCTTTTTCCAATCTCTCTTTTAATTGACGGTTGGTAACAAATTTCCCTTCCTTGCCAGCAAAGGGAGAATTATTAACTAAAAAATCAAGTGAAATAGTTGGTTCATCAATTTTAATAGCTGGAAGTAATTCTTGTTCAACGTTTTCACAAATAGTTTCACCAATATAAATATTAGGTAAACCAGCAATCATTACAATATCACCAGCTCTAGCCTCAGCTACCTCTTTTCTCTCTAAACCACTGAAGGTAAATAATTTACTAATTCTTCTAGTTCTAGTTTCTCCATCTAAACTTTTTACAATAACATCCTGATTAGGCTTTACTACTCCACTATAAATACGGCAAATAGCTAAACGACCAAGAAAATTATCATAGCCTAAGTTGAATGGTTGAATAGTTAGGGGTAATTTTTCTGCTTCAACATCAGAAGCTGGAGCAACTTTTTCTAAAATCAAGTCTAATAATGGATTTAAATTATCAGAATTATCTCCTAAATTCATTTTAGCAAAACCTTGTTTGGCAGCTGCAAAAACAACTGGAAATTCTAATTGTTCATCATTGGCTCCTAAATCTAAAAATAATTCATAAACCATTTCTTGCACTTCGTCGGGACGAGCTGCTGGTTTGTCTATTTTATTAATAACCACAATTGGGTGCAGGCCTAACTCTAAAGACTTTTTTAAAACAAACTTGGTTTGAGGCATAGGCCCCTCTTGAGCATCTACCAATAGAAGAACACAGTCAATAGAACGCAAAATACGCTCTACTTCAGAGCTAAAATCAGCATGTCCGGGGGTGTCCACAATATTTATCTTGGTGTCTTTATAAAAAACGGAAGTGTTTTTGGAATAAATTGTAATTCCACGCTCTCTTTCCAAAGCGTTACTGTCCATACTAACCTCATCAGTAGACATACCAGTCTGGCGCATCAAGGCGTCGGTTAAAGTGGTCTTACCGTGGTCAACGTGAGCAATAATGGCAATATTTCTAATTTCCATACTTTTTATTAATAATTATTTTTTAAGCACCAAACCAAGATACCATAAAGAAAATAAAAAGGCAAATTCTTTGACTTTTTAAGTTTTTAATGATAAAATTTTTAGAACATTAATTAGTTCTTTAAAATATTATAAACAAAAAACATTAAACAAAAAAGGAGGTTTTATGTCAG
>CAYYLI010000080.1:0-1797 GCA_964472595.1 uncultured Gammaproteobacteria bacterium
TAAATAAAGGTAATTGGAGAGTCTAATAAACATTCAAACCTCATTTTAAAGAACCATTTTGAAAACAAGTGTATTATAACATAATATTATATTTATGTCAAGGATTAGCTAAAAATAGCTTTAAAATATTAAAAAAGAGGTGTTTTGCACCTCTTAAACTTTAAATTTCTACCTAACTTTTTCTAATCTTTTATCACTTAATATAGCAGAAAAAGAAAGGGTTCTAAGATTTTTTTTGAATTCCCCATCCCAAACCAATCCTAGGGCTGGCAAAAGCTCAACATAAGCGTCAAACTTTTCAAATTGATTTCTGCATACTGTGATGTAGTAATCAAAATCCTCCCTCTTGATAGCTTGCTCTATGGCAAAAGAAATATATTCAAAATTTTCTACTGCCTTAAAAAAGATAGCCTCATCTTTTTTCTCAATCCACAATCTATCCATTATAGCTGCTGCTTCGACCGAAAAATAAGAATGATTTGATCCAAAACAAAATTGCAAAAGAAAGGCTTCTTTATACTTCTCCTGAACTTTTTCTGGTAAATCTTTTATCTTTTTAGAAAAAGCCTCATACTCATCAGCGTCATCACTATCTTTTTTATCTAAAGCACAAACATCTCTTTTAAGAAGTGGTTCGCCTAAATCATGCACCTTGAAGCATAATTGTAATAATCTAGAATCAAGTGGTCTAGACAATTCGTCTTCAATCATAATAAGAATAGTTTCGCCTAGAAGACCCAAGGAGTTAGAGTGCTGTAAAACATTTTGCTTCCGCCCTCTTTTTAAGATGTGCCAAGGTTTTTCCTTCACCAACCTTTTCCATCTTTCAATGTTTTGTGGCTCTGTTTCTATAAAGTGCATTATATCAATAATGCCGGGCCACTTGTCATCAACTGCCTTTTTCAAGTCAGGAATAATTTTTTTATTTTTCATTTTATATCTTTTTTGTATTGTTAACGTCCAATTACCATCTCTTTATCATACCCTATTAAAAAAAGCAAGCTTTTTTTATCATTGACTTTTTTAAGATAAAAAGATAGAATAATATGAAAATTAAAGCATATTAACAATAAAAAAATATAGAAAAATGAAAGAAGGAATTATTTACACCCTAGCAAAAAACTCTAAGAGAGAAAGTCTAGAAGAATTAAAAAGACTCCTATACAATGGATCTTTAACCATGGTATCTTATATCAGAATACCAAACAATCTATTTTTATCCTTGAAAAGAAATTATACTAGAAAAAAATTTCTAAAAAAAATAGTGAATATAGTCAAAAAAGAATTAGGAGATTTTGATATAAAAATTATTCTAGATTTAAGAATTGAGGGTAATAATTTTAAAGAAGTAGCTAAAACAATACTAAAGTATTATGACTATATTGACGCTATAACTTTTTCTGGCGAACTTCTCCCCTGGATATTGCCGGAAATAAAAGAAAACTTTCCTAAATTAGAATTAATTCTTTACTCTAATTTAGAAGAAAAAAAATTCTTTCAAAAAGATATCCTAAAATATTCCAAAATCTTTTATGACTTAGCCAATGTTATTGGCGAATTTCAAGAGCAGAAAAATCTTGAAAAAAAATTATATTCTTTTTGTGATTTTGTAGTAATACCAGAACCAGAAGATAAAGACTCACAATACAATGAATGGTTACAAAATTTATGCAAAGAATATGAAATTGATATCATAAAAGAAAAAAATAATCTCTGGGCGATACTTTATCCAGAGTAAAACAAAAAAGGACATCAATTGATGTCCTTTTAAAATATCTAATTTATTTTATCTTAAGA
>CAYYLI010000081.1:0-1786 GCA_964472595.1 uncultured Gammaproteobacteria bacterium
CCAAAATCTTTAGCTGAGCTCAAAAATAGTCCTTGCTTGGCTCGAGTTAGAGCGACATAGAACAAACGACGCTCTTCCTCAATATGAAAATTATCATTTTCAGCCATTTTTTCTTTAATTAAACTCTGATGAACTGGTATTTTTTCAGATCTAGAATCACTAGGAAAACGACGTTCTACCAAATCAACTAAAAAAACATATTTAAATTCCAAGCCTTTAGCTGAATGAACTGTCATAATTTTTACAGTATCAACATCAGCAAAATCATTTTTTAAAGACCCGGTGTCTCCAGCCTCTAGCTCAAAATTTAAAGCCTCAATAAAATCTCGCAAACGCAAGTTTTCACTGCCATCCTCAAACTTTTTTATTTTTTGATAGAACTGATTTAGGTAAGAAAAAATTTCCTTGTCTTTTTCATGATTCAAATTTTGCAAAATATTGCTATCATAAATAAATTTAACAAAAACATGGCTTGGAACCTTGTCTAAAGCTAGTGGCAAATGAACCTCAATTAAATTTAATAATTTTTCAATATTTTTTTGTGATGTCAAACTCAAACCCTTAATTTGTTTAATATTTTTTAAAGCTTCATAAAGAGAATAATAATTTCTTTTAGCAAAGGCATTAATATTTACCAAATCAATATTATCAACCTTGAATTCCTCCATATTAAGAACTCTAAATAGGGCCGAAGATTCTTTATAATTATCAAGTAATTTAAAATATGAAATAATATCCAAAATTATTGGCTTGTAATATAAACCTTTTAAAGAAACAAAATGATTGGGAATATTTAAACGACTTAATTCCTTGGAAAAATTTTCTGCTGTGCTATTGGTACGAGATAAAATAGCAAAATCTGACCAATTAGTCTCTGGCTCATTTTCATAAATTTCCATAATCTTGGCACTAACAAAATTCAATTCATCAGAACCAGCCCAAAAATTAAAAGCCTGGACAGCTGGATTTTCTCCAGAAAACTTTAAACCAGATTTTAATTTTTTATTAATCTTTAACTTTACTTCTAGGCGGTTTGGGTTATTATTCTGAATAAAATTATAGGCACAATCCAAAATCTCTTGGCGAGAACGATAATTACTACTTAAAATAATTTCTTGAGCTTTAGGATAATCATCTTTAAACTGCATGATATTAGAAATAGAAGCCCCACGGAACTTATAAATTGATTGGTCATCATCTCCTACTACCATTAAATTGTTTTCTCCTTGAGCTAGTAATTTTATAAGTTCATACTGAGCAAAATTAGTATCTTGAAACTCATCCACCATTAAATATTTAAATTTCTTTTGATATAATTTTAAAATATTTGGCCTGTCCTTAAATAATTTAATAGTATAATTTATTAAATCACCAAAATCTAAAAAATTATTTTCAATTAACAAATTATTATACAAAGTATAGGCGGAAGATAATTCTTGTAGTTTTTCCATTTCCAAAACCTCATCTGGTTCAGGAGAGCTACTCTTGAATATTTTTTCAACTGCTAGTTGATATTCAGAACTGGAAATATTTTCGTCTTTTAGGCGAGAAAAATGAGTTAAAAGTTCAGAAATAAATTTATTTGGATTTCCAGCAGAATGATAATATTTTAAATCTAAAGATTCTAAATTCTTTTTTAAAAATACCCATTGAGCAGTACTATCTAATAATTTAAATTCTGGGTTTAATCCAATTTCCAAACCATGTTGACGTAAAACCCTTTCTGAAAAACCATGAAAAGTATGTATCCATAAATCAACAAAGCCATAGGGCAAAATTCTATCAG
>CAYYLI010000082.1:0-1745 GCA_964472595.1 uncultured Gammaproteobacteria bacterium
ATTATTTTTTGATTAGGATTATTAGTATCTACAATACTAAGTGGTCCGCCCCAATCATTACCCAAATTAACATCAGAGACTATACTCCAAGAAATTGGGTGATTTTCCGCGTCTACGGCCTTAACATAAGCCAAAAACTCAGTGCCAACCAAACCGCTAAGATTTTTTTCAACAATATAGGGAGCAGTATTAGAAGTAAAACCAGTTGAACCAATATTAAAATCTGAACCCAAACTAGAAACAGCACAAGAATTACTGGACATAGTTCCACCGCTCGCTAAAGTATAATTATTTCCTCCCAAAGCAGTTTCCATAGTGGCACACATCTTGTAATCAGAGCCATTAGAATTTGTTAAATAAGTCATGGCATAACTAGCGCTTGGTAAAACAAAGTTTGTATGATTTACAGCTGAACCATTATATGAATTTAAGAAAAAAACATTATCGACTGGGTTCCAGCAAGTGTCCAGGTTAAATTTACCATCAGCATCATAACAAGAACCCAATTTATTAACTGGATCAGAAATAGCTCCAACACCAATCTGATTCAAAAAAGAATTTTGCCAACTAGGCCAAGTAGAAATAGCGACGTGAGGTAAATAAGTACCAGACCCTAGCACTGGGTATCTTTTATTAATATTATAATAAGCTTGAATTTTTTCCTTCAATAAAACAATTTTTTCTAAACGATCAAGGTCGCGAACTATTTTTGCCTTTAGTCCGGCACAAAATAAATTTGATGGGCAATCAGAATCTAAAATACAAACTGGAGTACTAGTTGGATTTTGAGGGTTGGCTTCAGCAATTACACATTTATTGGCTTGCAAAGCAGAAAGTTCTCCTTCATTACCACAAGTATAACCTTCTGGACAATCAGAATTGTTTTTACAACTTTTATCAGAAATAAAACATTTTCCAATTTGTTGGCTTAAGCTTAAATTAGTATTAAATTTCCAATTTTTTAAAATTCTGCCAAAAATATCAATGGTTTTTTGATCAGCCTGTTGATCATAAGAAATTAAATAAATATTGGTGTGTAAATTATTATCTGAAACATTGGCCGCTGAAACATACACCGTTCTGCCATCTCGCACTGCCTTATAACCATCAACTATCATAGTTTGAGGAGAACCAGAAAAACCTTGAAGTTGATACCAACGTTGAGCACTAAGATGATTAGGATTTGGAATAATACGAACAGCTAAAGCATCTGGAGAATTATCAGTAGAAACTTGAGCCGAGGCACTTAATATTAATTTGTGAGAAAATAAAACAGACACTATTAAAATAACTACTAAAAAATTAGCTAAAAATAAATATTTGACAGAAATATTTTTCATATTCATTTGTTTTATTTTAATTTTTTATTACCTAAATTAATCCATTATACATCTAACTGAAAAACCAGAAGCATTGTTAATTGTAGCATTGTAAATTCCAACATCAGAAGAACTATTTCCTAAATAGAATATCCCATTACTTTTCCAAAAATAAGCATAGTGGCCTTGAGCAGTAAACCCACCATCATTTCTTCTATACCCACTAGGCATACCGTCAAAGCCTGAAATATTATTATTTTCCGGACTATTTCCAGGATAACAGACTCCTGAATTAGAAAGCCATTTTCCAGTCGAAGCGATTGATTTAGCTATATTTGCAGAAGAAGAACCGCACCAATAATTACTGTCACCTCTTAAATAATCAATTGTTTTATCAACCTCGTCTCCCCTCGGAATATGCCAACC
>CAYYLI010000083.1:0-1742 GCA_964472595.1 uncultured Gammaproteobacteria bacterium
CTCTCTCAATTCCAACAGCTCTTTTGCCAAGTTTCAAAGATCCAGCTCCCATAGTTTGTAATTTAGCTAGCCCCTTACCAGCAATAGCACCAGATCTACCACCCATTTCCTGAGCCAACATCAAACCACCCAAAAGCATACCAATGGAAATTATCATTTTTATTAAATTCCCTTCGCTACCAGCTTCAGTCAAAAGTTGATCCGAGGCTTTAGTTGAATTTTCATCACCCAGACCACTTTTTTCTCTTGCTTCTCCCAAGCGTATTTTTTCTATTTCGGCTTCACCTTCAACTCCTCCCAAGGAAGCAAAAGCCAACCAAATAAAAAAGGCTAGAACCGGTCCAACTATTACATTTTTAGAAAAGTCACTCCACCATCTCTGAGAGTTTGATTGACCCTGAGGAAAAGCCGCCATTAAATAGGCAATGGGTGAAAGCACGACATATATCCAAATCAAAACTATTCTCATAGCCAACATAGCCAACATAGCAACTATTACAACCACTGCAATTACAGAAAATATTAAAGCCAAAACCATGGAACCAATAATAGTCCAAGCTGTTACTTCACTCGTACTACCCTCATTAAAGCTTAAAATTTTTGATATACCTAACATATCTGTTAAATTAGCACCAGCAATATCTTTAAAAGCATTAACAAAGGTGAGCATGACAACCTGAGCAAAATCAATAAATATACCACAAATTAATTTAGAAAAATTTATCAAAACTGCCATGATAACTAATTTTGGTAACCAGGTTTTTAAATTATAACTATCAACACGTAAAATTGAAGCAAAAGCAATAATTAACAAAATTAAAACAAAAAACATATTGCACAAATCACGAACCACGACCCAACCATATGAAACAGCAGCTGAATTTATAAAATCATTGTACTGAGCAATCTTAATTAGAACTCCTAAAAGCAAAGTTGCTAATTGACCCATTATAAAAATAAAAGGCCAAATAATCCAACCTAAAACCTTGGCTACAGTAGCACCATCACCATCGCCAGCAGAGGCAACACTAGGATAAAGAAAAAAGAGTGAAACAAATAAAAAAATTGATGAAATAGCTATAATCTTTTTTTTGTTTTTAGAAAAAAATGATTTCATTTTTATTTTAAATTATTTAAATTTTATTTTTAAAACCAATTAGATATTACTGTAACTATAGCCTCAAACTTGTGAGTCATAAAATATATAACCGCCATGGCTATCATAACTAAAACCATATGAAAAAAACTACAAGAAAGACAACCAGCCCTTTCAACAATACTTATCCTATTCCCCAACTTTTCTGCTAACTCAGGCGACTTGCTTCTAATTTCTGCTGGCGACCACTCATGACCCAATGGACCAAAATATTTTGGTAAAACAAGATTTAAAAAAGCATGAGCATAAGCATAAAACATGCTCAAGGTCCAAGTCACAAAAATATTTTTATAAGCGCCTTGTAAAAGTTTGTCAGTTGCTGTTCTAAAACTATTAGCTCCTGCTTTTGTTTCTTGAGAAATTTTAGCCTTATTATCTTCTGAATTCTTAGCCGAAATCTGGATCTTTTCTCTTCTCTGTTCTTCCTGTAACAAAGCTGACCTTCTGGCCTCTTCTTGTGCTAAATCATTGTCAATATTATTCTCCTCCATAGCAATTAAAACTGGCCGGCACTTTGGCCTTATTTTAAAATTATACTTATACTCATATTATACAATAAAAAAAATATTTTGCCAAATGTTACAAA
>CAYYLI010000084.1:0-1723 GCA_964472595.1 uncultured Gammaproteobacteria bacterium
GGAAATGTTGGTTATTTTGTTGATGAAGTTTTGTTTAAGGTTATTCCAGTTGGTGGAATCAGTTCTTGGTTGCCATCTTTTGCTTATAAATTTTTACCCTGGTTGAGGGATGTAAAGAAATACAACGAGGCTTTAAAAATTGTTAAACAAAAACATAATTTAAATTAAGATATAAATAAAATGAATTTTGACTTTATTGTAAAAAGAAAAAGAAATTTAATATTATTATTCTCAGTCTTCTTTCTTCTAGAAGCTCTTTCTTTTTTATCTTTTTTTGTGAGTGGATTAAATAATATTATTTTTGTTTTAATATCACTTACAGTTTTATTTTTATCAATTTATCGTTTCCGGTGGGCGGTTTATGTTTTGTTGGCTGAGCTATTTATAAACTCCATGGGTTATATATTTTTTTGGGAAAATTCTGGTTTAAAATTATCTTTAAGAATTTCCTTGTGGCTTATTATTATGGCTGTTTGCTTGGCTAAATTTATAATAGAATTAATTCGTCAAAAAAATAAAGAAATTATAAAAAAATATAAAGCGATACCATTTTTTTATGCTTATTTATCTTTAGGTTTTTTTATTATCTTTGCTTTAATTTTGGGAATTTTAAAAAATGGTTTTTCTGATGCTTTTTTTGATTTTAATGCCTGGCTATATTTTTCTTTATTATTACCTATGTGGCAAGTATATTATGAAGCTAAAGATAAAAACAAATTTAAAGAAGATCTGATTGCAATTTTCTTAGTGGCAACAATTTATCTAAGTTTCAAATCGCTATTACTTTTATTTATTTTTTCTCATGGTTCAGAATCTTTAATTTTAGATATTTATCGTTGGACTAGAAATTATTATCTAGGTGAGGCCACTATGATGAGTGGTGGTTTTTATAGAGTCTTTCTACAGGCTCAAATATTTATTCTTTTTGCTTTCTTATTTTTGCTTATTTCCTTGATTCAAAATAATAATAAGAAAATAAAAATTATACTTTTAGGTTTAACATCTTTTTTGGCCTCAGCTTTAATTTTAAATTTTTCTCGTAGTTTTTGGGTGGGTGGAATTGTGGCCCTGGGTTTTTTATTTTTGTTTTTATGGAAAAAATATTCTTTTAAAAAAATGTTTAGTGCTGGAATTTATACCTTGTTGACCTTAATTATTGGCTTTCTTTTAGTGCTGGTGGTGGTTAGATTTCCTTGGCCTAATTCTAGCGCTAATTTTGGCTTAAATTCACTTTCGGAGCGTGCTAGCCTAAATGTACCAGAATCAGCCATTTCTTCACGTTGGGCCTTGCTAGAGGTTATGAAGCAGGATCTAGGTTCCAATTTCTTGATCGGAAGGGGATTTGGGGCTAGGCTTGAATACAAATCATCTGATCCTAGGGTTTTAGAGCAAAGTGCTGATGGTATTTATTCTACTTATGCTTTTGAGTGGGGCTGGTTTGATATTTGGTTGAAATTAGGTTTACTCGGAGTATTATTTTACCTTTATTTATTATTTTTAATTTTAAAAAATTTATTTATTTCCTTAAAAGGGGATGATCTTATTTTAAATTTAGGTTTATTTCTTAGTTTGCTTTCTTTGGTAGCTATTAATTTTTTTACCCCTTATTTGAACCATCCTTTAGGTATTGGTTTTGTGCTTTTATCTATTTTATTTCTCTCATCAAAAAAATAATTAAAAATATTTTTAAATTAAAAAAAGGACTTTGCTTAAAGTCCTTTTT
>CAYYLI010000085.1:0-1665 GCA_964472595.1 uncultured Gammaproteobacteria bacterium
GCCAGAGTTGCTTAAGTTAAGGTTTAAGCAAGTGTGCCCTGAATCAGTTTGATAATTTATTAAAGTTTAAATATCTTAGTAGTTAAATTATCAATTGTATTTTTTAAATTTAAATAAATTAAAGCCACCAACAATGTTGGTGGCTTTTCTGTTATACCTTTTCTTCTATTATAAAGTCAATTATTCCTATTCCTATAATTAATCCAAACATACCCCAAGCAATAATAGAATAGCTTACATTGGTGTATATTTTTAAAGTGGCTAGGATTGCCAAGACAAAAAAAAGAATATATTGAGATTTTATTTTAAATTTTATTAAAAAAAGTCTAAACAATTCAAGTGCGCATCCAATAAATATTGTTCCGGCGCAAATAGTTAATAGAGAAACTAATTGGTTTAGTTTATCGGTATCCATTATTACCTCCTTTGTTTTTTTGTTAATATACTATTTAATTATATCTAAAATTTCTTTTACTTTTTGGTTCATGGTTTTTTCGCTAGTAGCTTCTAAATTAAGACGCATCTTATTTTCAGTATTTGATCCTCTGACATTAAACCAAAAGTCTTTAAAGTTGACACTAATTCCGTCTAATTTATTAATTATTCCATTCTTATATTTTTTCTCCAAAGCCTTAAATATTTTTTCTTTGTCTTTTACCTCTCGATTTATTTCGCCTGATAAAAAATATTTTTGGTATGGTTTTATTTGTTCTGATATTGGAAGTTGGCTATTGGAAAATTCTTGAAGTAATTTTAATATTACGATATTTGGTATTTCAAAACAACCAATTGGCATATTCAAGAAAAAATGTCCGGAAGATTCACCAGAAAAATATATATCTTCTTTTAACATTTGTTCTTTGATTAATGAATGGCCCACTCTTGTTTTCACGGGCTTACCTCCATTTTCTAAAATTAGGTCTTCGGTTATTTTTCCTGGTCTGACATCAAAACCAATTTTGCTCTTTGGTTTGTCTTGTAAAAATAATTTAGCTAGTAAGCCTCTAATAATTGATTGGCTAATTAATTCTCCTTTATTATCAATAAAAAATATTCTATCACCGTCACCATCAGTAGTAATACCTAAATCAGCTTTATTTTTCAAAACGGCTTTTTTAATATCAATTAAATTTTCGTCTTTTAAAGGGTCAGCTTCATGAGCCGGAAAATTACCATCTAGTTTAAAATTGATTTTTGTAATTTTGGCTGGCACATATTTGAATAATTCTTTTAGATACATAGAACCAACAGCATTGGCTGGATCTAAAACTATTTTAAACTTTTTTATCTTATCCAAGTGCCCATATTTTAAATCATGTTTAATATGATCAAATAAAATATTTTTTTTGCTAGTTAGTTTTCCTTTTTTAGAATTAATTACAAAATTATTTTCTAAGACTTTTTCTTTTAAAAAATCAATTCCAGTGTTTCCGCTAACTGGTATTGCTTTTTCACGAACAATTTTAAAACCATTCCACTCTTTGGGGTTGTGGGAGGCAGAAACCATAATACCGCCATCATATTTATATTTAGCTACCGCAAAATAAAAAGTTGGGGTACTGGTTAAACCAATATCACAGACATCAGCACCACCATCTAATAAACCTTTGATTAAATATTTTTTTAAAATTGGTGAAGATAGTCTCATGTCGGCTCCAACAATAA
>CAYYLI010000086.1:0-1574 GCA_964472595.1 uncultured Gammaproteobacteria bacterium
AAAATAAGCAAAAAATACATAGTTGAGATTCCAAACGAAAAAGATTGTGAATGCGATAGCTATATTCTCAAAACAAAAGATGGGGAAATTTTTAAAATGAATGAAAAATGGATCTGGTCTGAAAAAGGAAAATTATATAAAATAAAGAGTAACGCCCCTAACAAAAAAGGCAAGTGGATAAGAAGTAAAGAAGAAAATACCTATCTATTTTCAATCACAATCGGAGAAATCAACTTTGAAGAATGTCGGGAAGAACTTTTTATAAACTTTTTTTTAGAAGATGATTTTAATCCCATAGAAATATATAAAATTTATCAAGAAAATGACATCAAAATTGTTGATAATTGTTTATATATTGAAGACGCTCTGAAGGCAACTATTATTAAAATAAATCAAAATAATGGTAAGTTAAAAAATACAGGGCTTCATTGCAATGATAATTTTATAGAATCTTTCAAGCAAAATTTATTAATACCAAAACTCTCTGGAGTTAAAAATTATGCTATTTACAGAAAAGAATGTTACCAATAAAACAAAGGAGTATCAGTTGATACTCCTTTTAAAATACTAATTTTATTTATATTATTGTCGATATTCACAAATACCCTTAAAGTCACAGAAAGGACAGGTGTAGGGCGAAGGCTTTGGTAAAAATTGTTTTTTTTGAATCTTAGTAATACTTTGAAGTAACCACTCCTCCATTCCCTCCAAATCCTTATCTTTAGCGACAAAACTCATTTTCTGACCATCCTCTAAATAATAATAACTAAGTTTATCAACCTTAATGCCGAAAGAAGCTTCAGCCACCATTTTATACAAAATCAATTGTCTCTTTTCTCCGGTTTCCAGTTTATCCTTAGCTGAACCTGTTTTATAATCTATAATTTCAAAAATCCCTTCTTCCAATTTATCAATTCTATCAATTTTTCCCTTGATAAAAAAATCTTTGAATTTAAAACGAAAATCTTTTTCTAAAAAATAAACATTGGGCAAATCAGAACTCAACAAATCTTGAAGAAATTTTAATAATAAATCATGCCCTTTTTTAAAATACTCATCTCTTTTTTTCTCACTACCATAACCTTCGTTTTTCCAAAACTTTTTATACCAAGTCAACAATTTTTCTTCAGTCAGCATACTTTTAATATCAACTTTCTTCTTTTCGGAGAACAAATCAGCTTGCAAATTATTATTCGCAATTAGGGGTAGCATAAAATTATATAAAGTATCATGAATAACGCGCCCAAAAACTAAACTTGGTTTGTCGTCAGCTGAAGGAATTTTCAAAATATGCATATACTTATACTGCAGTGGGCAACTATCAAAAGCGGCAAACTGAGAAAAAGAAAAATGAGCCGGCAATTTATAATCATCTTTCTTTTCTAGCTTCGGCTTCTTCTCTGTCAAAACTTTCATGTCTTTTAAAAACTCCAAATTGGCAAAATCTATTTTTTCAATCTCTAATAATTTCAAACCAGATTCTTTAATAAAAGCCGAAGGTCTTTTTTCTCGAGCTCCGCCAAAATCTTTAGCTGAGCTCAAAAATAGTCCTTGCTTGGCTCGAGTTAGAGCGA